>JAGOWF010000065.1 GCA_018060305.1 Pyrinomonadaceae bacterium | reverse complement strand
CTCGACGGAACTCCGGCCGTCGTCACGGCCGATGATGGCTTTCGAGCCGTCGAGTTGGTCGAGGCCGTTTACGAGTCGATCCGGTCGGGCGAACGGGCGAGATTCTAGAACTTTTTAGCGCCGGCCGCGTTAGTGTATAGTTTGGCGTGACGTTATGAACACATGCGGTAATTGTGGGCAAGTGAATGCGGCGGAGAGCCAGTTTTGTCGTTTCTGCGGCACCAAGATCGCGCCGCAAGCGGTGTATGCGGCCGACCCGTTTAACCACGCCGCGCCGCCGAGACCATATTCATGGAAAACCGACGAGTTTCAGACCAAGCCGGAAGCACGGCCAACGCTGGGCACGATGCCACAGCAGTTTGTGCAAACCGGAACCGTCGGTGTCCCGCTCGCATATCAACAGCCGCACCATCCAACCCAACCCTATCGTTGCCCGCACTGCATGTCACAATTTCTTCCCCGCATTGAGAAGAGGATCTCTACTGCGGGCTGGATCACGTTTGCCGTTCTGCTCGTCTTCTTTTTCCCACTGTTCTGGATCGGCCTGCTTATCAAGGAAGACGTCCGCACCTGTCCGATGTGTACGCGACGTGTCGGTTAGCGGTAATAGTAGCCTCGCGGGTGTTCGATCTTGACTTCGGGATTTGTGCTCGTGACCTTGAGCTTGTGATAACCCTTCTTCATGTGGGTGGAGAGATAGGTCAGCGCGAATTGGCGACTGATGGTCAAGGCCATCTCGCGGAGGAACGGGCGATAACTGACAGGGCCTGACGGCCCGCTGAGGAAGGCACGGCCACCGGTTTCATCTGCCAGTTTGACCAACGCGCCCTGAGCGGCGAGGGCGAGCACGGAGTTTCCACTTTCAGTGATGGCGGTAGGCGAATATAAGGAGTAAACAGCAACGCCCTTGCGATTTGCTTTGAGTACGGCACGGTCGAGATCGACGCTTTGTGCGATGGACGCGAGGTTCATCCCGTTTGATGAATCAAGGCCGTCTGAGAAGAGGACCACCGCCCGTCGGCCCGCCGGAACGCTATCGAACCTGTCGAGGATACTTGCGACACCGTCGAAGGGGCTTCGAGGAGCTAACGCCGGATTTCCGGTAACGATCCTCAGTGAACCCGCTGCAGCATCAAGGTCTTCGGTGAATCTTTGCCTGATCTGCGGCGAGCCGGAGCGTGTGTAGGCCACCATGACGCGAGTGCCTTTAGGCAGGCCGCGAATAAACTCCTGAAGCTCGCGGATCTGCAGATTAAATGTCGATGCAAGATCGTCCTGGATCACGAACGCGATCGAGAGCGGTGCCGTCGCTACGCTCCGGATGGACAATATCTGTTGCTCGTCGCCGTCTTCCTTTACGACGATCCGTTCGGCATGCAGAAACTCTTCGGCCTGCCCTTCCTTTAGCTCTTTTTTCGAAAAGATCGAGATCGGAATAGTTACGGTACGGACACCGTCACCGCTCGGTCCCGGCTGCGCAGAAAGAGACCCGGCTAATGCCGACGTGAGTAATGCTGCGAGTGCGAAGGCTACGTTTGATGGCCTCATGATCGATCACGGAATACCAGAATCATAATACATCATCAAAGCGATACTGAAATTAGATGTCAACGGCTCCCCGTGCGTTTCCGCAAAACCGATGGTGATGCGCTAGACTTTTAGCCAGTCGGAATATGTCGGATATCACGAAAGCGGAACTCGACCGTGGCCGAAAGCTGGTAGCCGGCGCTGTGGCCGCACCAGCGACCCTGACGGCGCTGCCGGCCATTATCACGCTGCTGCTCCTGTTCCTGGCGCCGCTGGCCCCGCCATCCGCTGTCGTAGTGTTCTTCTTTGGGGCGGTCGCAACGGCGCTTGGGTTGCTCATCGGTTTGTCGGTCACAGGCCTACTCTTGCATAGGCGAGGGCGTTGGCTGCGCGAGATGCGCGAGCGAATCGCGGCTGACGGCATCAGGGCCGAAGAGATCGGTTGGTTTACGCATGAGTTAAAGTCAGCGGAGAAGCGCGTACTGCGGGCCGTCGAGTCCCGTGACCTTCTGCTCGGCGACGCATATCGAGAGACGCTCGCTTCACGACTGACCGCAACAAGGATACTGAAGTCGTCGAAGCGGGAACTGATGCTGGCACGAAAGCGTGAGGGCCGACTAAAGCAGCTAAAGTCGGGCCGACGAGATGAGTTTCTGGCGGAGATAGGCCGGGATATTCACAAAGTCACTGGGATCAAAGACGAGGCGGCGGCGATGCTCGCCGAGGCTGAGGCCCGACTTCAGATGATCGAGGCTGCAGCCACACGGGGTGGGCGCCTCGCGGACGATCAACTGGCACTAAAGAAACTCTCGGCGCGCACTGCGCAGCTGCCGCTTGCACTGGAGTCTGCAAAGTTGTCGGAAGAAATATGGCTGGAATTGGAAGCAGAAACCGAGATTGGCGAATGATGACCGCGTGGCCGTTGGAACGACATGAATTGAACCTGTAGGTAACAGGTGGGTGGCTTTCTGCCGCCTTTCAGCAGCATCCAAGCCGATGGCCTCCGGCAAAACTCCTTAGAGACCTGCACTGACCTCCGGCATCAGCCTCCCGTCATTCATATGTTGGCTCAATTGTAATTGCGTTCCGTGACGAGAAACGCAGTCAATTTCGTTCGCCAGTTTGGATTCTAGCACACACAGGAACGTGTGGAGCAAATCATTGTTCCGTTTCAAGCACAAGCGGGGCGACCTCTCGATTCTTTAGAAGCCGGTCGAGCATCTCGGCGCATTCGTTGCTGCGTGCGGCGAGTTGGGCATCGCCCTGAGCCTGAGAACTCCTTAACTGGTAATACTCATCTGCGATGTGCAGGGCGGCCAGGATTGCGACCTTTAGAGAATCGACCGTCATCGTCCCGGACGATATCTCACGCATCTTTGAATCGACGTACTCGGCCAGGTCCTGAATATACTCGTTATCACCGTCTGATCGGATGCTGTAGGTATTGTTGTATATCTCGACCCTGATCGTTTGTTCGGACATATAATTTTTAGCGGCCGACGGCCTCGGCAACCTCGGTGTCGATAGCGGAAATGGCCTCAAGCATCGCCTCTACCTTGAGTTGGATAGTGTCGCGCTCCGCTAGAAGGTCGTTCAGCTTGTCCTCGGCAGCGATCTTTGCGGCCACCGCCTCGGCCGCTTCCTTCTTCAGGCCGTCGGCCTCGCGTTCGAGGCGATCTTTCTCTTCACGCAGCTTTTTGGCAAACTCGATGGTGAGGTAGATCTTGTCCTCAAGGCGTGAGAACTTTTCCATTCCCGTTAAGGCGTTCATTCGTGTCTCCGCAAGGTCTTTGGGACTAGGGAAATGATTATCGGCGGTTTTGCAAAAAAGTTCAAGTAAAGCGTGAAGAAATCGTCACGTCCTTTGTTTTATTGATAATTTCGCTTGAACTGCGCCGACTATTTGCTGATGTAACGCTTCAACCTCATCCTCAGTCAGTGTTCGCTCGGCACTGCGATATTCCAGCCGGATCGTGATCGAGCGCTCATCATCACCAAGGCCCTTCCCTTCGTAAACATCGACAAAATTGACACCGCGACACAAATCGGTGCCTTGCTCAGCGACCGTATCGCGAATCTCCGCGTAGGTAATGTTTCGCGGCCCGACGAATGAAACGTCACGAAAAATCCCCGGAAACCGCGACAATGGGCGGTAAACCGCCGTGGTTATCGGCTGCGACAGCACCAGATCAAGGTTCACCTCGCCGACATAAACGTCCTGTTTAAACTTATACAAAGCTGCGATCTCGTCATTTAACCGCCCGACCGCGCCGACAACGGTGCCGTTTACGGCGACCGAGGCCGTCTGGCCGGGCCGAAGGTGCCGGTTTTTAACCGCAGCGAACTCCACATTCGGATAGCCCAATGCATCCAGCGCGGCGTGAATCGCTCCCGTAGCGTCGTAAAGATCAAGAGGCCGGGTAGCCATTGCACGATCCTGATTCATTTCGCCGCCGGTAAGCGTGACTGCGAGAATCTCGTGTTCGCCCGGCAGACCGTCCTCGCTGCTGCGGTTCGCGAACACTTTACCAAGTTCAAAGAGCTTTAGGTCGCGACGTTGGTGATTCAGGTTGAGCCGAACGGCGTCCAAAAGGCCGGGAAGTATCGTCGGGCGCATACGAACGGCGCCTTCGATCACGGCATCCTGCAATGTGACGAACCGTTCGGCGGCTAATCCGTCAATAACGCCAGGTGCTAGCTCAAACAGATCATCGCGCCGTTCGTCGATAAAGCTATAGGAAATGGCTTCGTCAAAGCCAATGTTTACGAGTGTTTGCCGTAGGACGCGTTCACGGTGCTCGGTCGGCTGGTATTCGCCCGCACCGTACGCGGGCGGCAGCTCGTCCTTGATATTCTCGTAGCCTGCGTGGCGAGCGACCTCCTCGACGAGGTCTTCCTCGATCGCGATGTCATGTCGCCACGACGGCGATAAATAGATCGAATCCGGCGTTTTCTCTATACCTAGAGCATCAAGAATACGGTTGCATTTGTCTGTCGGCACGTTCAGGCCGGTCAAACGGGCGGTTGCGGCCGATATATTCGCCGATACGACCGGATTTGCTGTCCATTTTGTTGGATAAGCATCGACAAATTCGCCCAATTCGCCGCCGGCGAGTTTGATAATCAGTTCCGCCGCACGATTGGACGCCCGGACTAGGTTGTTGATATCAACGCCGCGCTCGAAGCGATAACTGGCTTCTGTCGCCAGACTAAGCCGTCGCGACGTAGCCCTTATATTCTCACGTTTGAAGTATGCGACCTCAAGCAACACATTAACTGTTGAATCATTGATACCGGACGCCAATCCACCCATGACCCCTGCGACGGCAACAGGTTTTTCCGCGTCGCAGATCACAAGCATCGTGTCGTCAAGAGTTCGCTCAATCTCATCGAGGGTCGTGATCGTCTCGCCAGGACACGCACGCCGCACGACAATACGATTTTCAGCCAGCTTGTCCATGTCGAATGAATGCATTGGCTGACCAAGCTCGTGCATTACGTAATTCGTGATATCGGCGACGTTATTGATCGACCGCTCGCCAATAGCTTTAAGCCGGTCAACCATCCATTGCGGCGACGGCCCGACCTTAACATTACGGACAATTCGTGCCGTAAACCGGTGACAAAGGTCTGGATCCTCGATTGAAACAACTTGGCCTTCGGTCTTCAGCCTCTGGTCTTCGTAATCCGTAATTCGTAATTCGCCATTCGAAATTACGCGCAGTTCGCGAGCGACACCAACGTGCGACAGGCAATCAGGCCGGTTCGATGTCAGATCGATGTCAAAAACAAAGTCTTCGCCGTGCGGATGAATGCCCTCGACCGCAAGGCCGACGCGCGTCAGAGCACCGGCTGTGTCTTCCGCCGAGAGATCGAGGTCGATCAGGTCTTTTAGCCAGTGGTAGCTGATGTTCATGAAAGGATTGAACGCCCTTAATCTGCTTTTTCCCAGTTCAAGTTTGGTCCATCAAAGAGAAGTGGAAACTGATTTAGGATATTACGTCCCAGAATACCCTCGTCGCTATCATAGACAAGAAATAGACCGCGAAAACGCCTGTGCAGAAAATATAAGTCTAAGCGAACGCATTCGGCAACACTTGTAGTTCCTTCATATGCTCTGACGAGCAATGAGGGATCACGCCATATATCTAGTCCGATCTCGTCGCAAGTCGCTTTTGGCAAAAGCGTGAGATCTGAACCAGTATCCAGTAACATCGGTACACCCCGCCTGGTTTCTAGTGTGTTTGGATTACGGATGGATACAAGCGTGACTGGTGCCGGAGGCGAGTAGATATGATTATATTTCGTCATCGCCTATGTCGGTCACTTCAAGTTCAAAGTCCTTTACCCTCGCCGGGTCAACTACCCGTGGACTCATGATGCGTACGGGTCGGTTCTTCGGATCGGGCACGACGACATACACACGTCCGGACTCCGGAAGCTTGAAATCTTTGGGCAACACTATCTCGCCGTTTTCTACAAATCCTTCTACCGTTGTTGTCGACATAGTTTTCTGATTTTATCACAATTGGTCGTCAACGAAACTGCTCCAAAAACCGCACGTCGTTCTCGAACAGATGCCGTATATCATCTATGTTAAACATCATCGCTGCCATGCGTTCGAGGCCAAAGCCGAAGGCGAAGCCGCTGAAAACAGCCGGATCGACGCCGCAGGCTCGCAGGACGTTTGGGTGGACCATGCCGCTGCCGCCAAGCTCAATCCAGCCAGAGCCTTTGCACGGACGACAACGGTCGTCGCCGACGCGCCCCGATCCCCGGCAGACGAAGCATGAGAAATCGAACTCGGCAGATGGTTCGGTAAAAGGGAAATACGACGGGCGAAAACGCGTCCGCGTGTCCGGGCCGAAGAGGCGTCTGAGCCATTCGGTGACGGTTCCCTTTAGGTGAGCCATTGTGATGCCTTTATCGACGCACAGGCCCTCAAGCTGATGAAACATTGGCGTGTGCGTCATGTCCGGCGTGTCGCGGCGATAGACTTTGCCCGGCGCAAGAATGCGGATCGGGGCGCCTCGGCGTTCCATCGCGCGAATTTGGACAGTCGAGGTCTGAGATCGCAACGCAAACCCGTCGGTCGTGTAAAATGTATCCTGCGATTCGCGCGCAGGGTGATTTTCTGGAATATTCAACGCGTCAAAGTTGTAATAGTCCGTCTCGATCTCGCGGTCGTCCTCGATCGCATAGCCCATCGAAACAAAAATATCCTCGATCCGCTGCCGCAGGATCGTGATCGGATGCAGATGGCCGGTGCGCGGACGGCGGCCGGGAATTGTAACGTCGACGCGTTCGCTCTCTATCCGCAGGCTTGCGACGCGGGCCGAAAGGCCCGACTCGGCAGACTCGATCGCGTCCGTTATCTCACGTTCGAGTGACTGGACGGCCTGAGCGAATTCGGCGCGTTGTTCAGCCGCTACGGCCCCGATCGTCTTCTTCAGGCCCGCGAGCTCGGACTTTTTGCCGGTCAGCCGGACCTTGAGATCGGCGACGCCACGCTGTTTCGCTTCGGCCTCGGGGAGGGCGAGCCCATCCGTTACGAGAGCCGAGATCGAAGCAATCTCAGCAGCGAGCGAGCCGCGCAGTTGATCGATCTGTGTCGTCGCCTCAGACATAAGCAATTAGAATAACCGATAGCCTAATTTTCTTCGTAACGGAACCGGCAGATTTCTATGCCGGAGATGGACATCTCAGTGCCAAATCTACACAACTCATATCATGTCAGCATTTACGACTTTTTAAGCGTACTAGTGTCCCGCAAGTGTCCCAGGCCTGAGCGGGACAAATAAGTGATAATGTTGTCAATGACTTACGGGCATTTGTGCTCCTGTTCCGCTCAATTTTGAAAAAAAAACGAATGGCCACGCATCGTCATGAAATTTCCCATAAATTTGCTCTCTTCAGACCGTTGCGACAGTGCAACAACGTAGCACAATATCAACTGAAAGTCAAGAAGAATCTTAGATTACGAGGTTTCTCCGGCGAATGCACTAACAGAGAAGGACTGCTATCATAATTCATAGAAAAACCATGAAAGCGCTGGTCAAGAGTAAAGCTGAGCCGGGACTGTGGCTTGAGGACGTTCCTGAGCCGACGATCACGATCAATGATGTGCTGATCCGAATAAAGCGGACGGGCATTTGCGGCACCGACGTGCATATTTGGAATTGGGACAAATGGGCAGAGAGCACGATCAAAGTGCCGACGATACTTGGGCACGAGTTGGTGGGCGAGATCGTCGAGGTCGGTTCGAATGTTAATGATTTCGCGGTTGGCGATGTCGTAAGCGTCGAGGGGCATCTTGTGTGCGGCCGCTGCCGCAACTGCATGGCCGGGCGGCGGTTCAAGTGCGCCCATACGCTTGGTTTTGGCGTTAATACAGACGGAGGCTTTGCCGAGTACATCGCCGTTCCGATGACCAATATTTGGAAGCACAAGGCGGGCATCGATCTCGATGTCGCCGCGATATTCGATCCGTTTGGGAATGCCGTCCACACGGCGTTAGCGTTTGAGGTATTTGGCGAAGACGTGCTTATCACGGGAGCCGGGCCGATCGGTATCATGGCGGCCGCGGTTGCGAGGCATGCAGGGGCCCGAAACATTGTCATTACTGACGTAAATCCGCACAGGCTCGAGCTGGCCGGGAAGTTTGATATCACGCTTGCGGTAGATGTCCGTGAACGGTCGATCGAGGAGGTGCAGAAAGAGCTTGGTATGAAAGAGGGCTTTGACGTCGGCATGGAGATGTCGGGCAATCCGCAGGCCTTTCGCGACATGCTGGCGAATATGACACACGGCGGAAATGTCGCTTTTCTGGGCATTCCATCGGAAGAATTCTCGATCAACTGGAAGACTGTCATCTTTAATATGCTCACTATCAAGGGCATCTATGGCCGCGAAATGTATGAGACCTGGTACCAAATGAGCGTCCTGCTGGAAGGGGGTCTCGACATCTCGCCGGTGATCACACATCGGTTCTCATACAAGGAATTCGAGAAGGGGTTTGAGGTGATGCGCGAAGGGAATTCGGGGAAGGTGATACTTGATTGGAGTGAGATATAGTTGTGCTAGTATCGTGGTATGGCTACCAACATCCAGGGACTCAAACTTGAACTGATCCAATGGCTGTCCGTGATCGAAGATCCTTCGATTCTTGATAAGCTCGCGGAATTAAAGCAGCAGTCGGCTCACGATTGGTGGGATGACATAGCTGATGCCGAGAAAGAGTCGATCGCGAAAGGGATAGAAGACGCTGATGCCGGAAGGTTGAAACCTCATTCCGCAGCGCGATCGATCTATGAAAAGCGGTTATAGTATAAGCTGGATCGATCACGCGCTCGATGAACTCGGCCAAACCATTGAATGTCTCCGTCTGAATTTCTCACAACGCGAGATCGATAACCTCGCCGAGAGGATCGAAGCCGTCCTCCGTTTCCTCTCGATATATCCGAACCTTTACCCTGAGACGGCCCAAAAGGTCGGTGTCCGCAGGGCAGTGGTTGCTCGATTAAACACTCTGTATTATCGTGTCGATACCGAGGCAGATCGCCTTCGAATCCTGTCGTTCTTTTCGAATCGAGACGATCCGGAAAATTAGAGTATTAGGCAAGTCTTATGTATTCAAAGGTCAAGAATCATTTTTTGGAGGTCCTGCACGAGATTCGCGATAGCGGCCTTTATAAATCCGAACGTATAATCGAAAGCCCGCAAGAGGCATGGATCGCTGTCGGCGGCCGCGAGGTGCTCAATATGTGCGCCAACAACTATCTTGGGCTGTCAGATCATCCAGAAATCGTCACGGCGGCTCATAATGGGCTGGACGAATGGGGTTTTGGCCTGTCGTCGGTGCGATTCATATGTGGAACGCAAACTATCCACAAGGTCCTCGAGGCGAAGATCAGCGCATTTCTGGGGACTGAGGACACGATACTTTACACATCGTGTTTTGACGCGAACGGCGGCTTGTTTGAGACGGTGCTCGGCGATGAGGACGCTATCATCTCGGACGAACTCAACCATGCCAGCGTCATTGACGGTGTTCGCTTGAGCAAGGCGCAGCGATTTAGATACAAGAACTGCGATATGTCCGACCTTGAAGCAAAATTACAGGAGGCGTCGTCGGCGCGGTTCAAGATGATCGCCACGGATGGCGTGTTCTCAATGGATGGTTATATCGCACCGCTGCGCGAGATATGCGATCTTGCCGAAAAATATGACGCGATGGTAATGGTTGATGATTCGCACGCGGTCGGATTTATGGGTGCGACCGGCCGCGGGACGCATGAACACTGCGATGTGATAGGACGCGTGGATGTGATAACCGGCACGCTCGGCAAAGCCCTCGGCGGAGCCAGCGGCGGCTATACGAGCGGCCGCAAAGAGATCATCGACCTGCTGCGGCAGCGTTCGCGGCCGTATCTGTTCTCAAACTCCGTCGCGCCACCAATAGTCACCGCCGCGATCGCGGCCATCGACATGCTGACCGCATCGACCGAGCTGCGCGACAAGCTGATGGATAACACTCACTACTTCCGCGAAAAGATCGCCGCCGTCGGTCTCGATGTCCTTCCGGGTGAGCATCCTATTGTTCCAATTATGTTCGGCAACGCCCAGCCCGCTGTGAGTATGGCCGAAAAGCTGCTCGAAAAAGGCGTTTATGTAATTCCGTTCTCATTCCCGGTCGTGCCGAAAGGCAAGGCGAGGATACGGACACAGGTCTCTGCAGCCCACTCAAAAGCGGACCTCGATCTTGCTATCGAGAAATTTGCAGAAGCAAGGCAGGAACTGGGAATAGAAATAGGCGCGTTCGCATAAAGTTTATAGAACGCGCCCTGTCTCGTTTACTTCCACCTAAGCGGCAGCTCGCTGTTTACCTAACGCATCCTTTGCCTGCGTTGCCACGGCGGCAAATGCGTCAGGCTGTTTAACGGCCAGATCGGCGAGAACCTTGCGGTCAAGCTCGATGCCGGCGAGGCTGAGCCCGTGAATGAATTGGGAATACTTCATATCATTCAGGCGGCACGCCGCATTGATACGGACGATCCACAGTTTGCGAAAATCGCGCTTCTTCAATTTTCGCCCCGTATAGGCAAAGTTCAGTGCGCGCTCGACCGACTCTTTGGCCGAGCGATACAGTTTTGATTTAGTGCCACGATAGCCTTTGGCACGGCTCAATATCTTTCTGCGCTTTTCGGTGCGCTTGTTACCACGTTTTGCTCTTGGCATGATTCACTCCTTCGTCGTAAATTCAAAATGCAAAATGAAAAATTCAAAAAGCGTATGCTCCGAACTTTGCATTTATAATTTTGAATTTTTAATTTCTCTAGTCGCGGCCGTAGGGCAGCATCTTCTCGACACGCTTCTGGTCGCCCTCTGACACCATCACATCGATGTCGAGGTTACGCTTACGCTTATTCGTCTTTTTGGTCAAAATGTGGCGTGCGTGGCTGTGGCCGCGTTTGAACTTACCGGTCGCCGTTGAGCGAAAACGCTTCGCTGCTCCCTTATGTGTTTTCAGTTTTGGCATAACTATTTTCTCCTATCTAAAACGCTCTAATCAAAATATCTCATCCCCGTCTTTCTCCGGTGGTGCCGCGGGCGGCGGTGCCGCCTTCTGCTCGACGGATTTCTTTGCCTTGACAGGTTCGTCGTCCTTGTTCGGGGCCGTCGAAGTGTGCTTTGGCACGGGCGTCTTGCTCTTTTTCGGTGAAAGAATGGTGAACATCTGATAGCCCTCCATCTTTGGTGCAACCTCGACGTCCGCCATGTCCGCAAGCTCCTCGGTCAGGCGTTTGAGTATCTTCGCTCCCAACTCGCGATGCGACATCTCTCGGCCGCGGAATGCGATCGCAGCTCTCACCTTATCGCCCTCTTCGAGCCACTGACGGGCGTGCTCCATCCGGTATTTATAGTCGTGATCATCCGTGCCGGGACGAAACTTGATCTCTTTT
Source organism: Pyrinomonadaceae bacterium (assembly GCA_018060305.1). Taxonomy (GTDB): domain Bacteria; phylum Acidobacteriota; class Blastocatellia; order Pyrinomonadales; family Pyrinomonadaceae; genus OLB17. The sequence continues at coordinate 35 of JAGOWF010000065.1, read as the reverse complement.
ACCTGGACGGTAACCTGCTTCTTCTTCGCCTCGTG
>JAGOWF010000064.1 GCA_018060305.1 Pyrinomonadaceae bacterium | reverse complement strand
ACGCCAAAAATGTCTTGACCTTCGCTTCGGACCAGGAAGCGAGATTTGTCTCTGTGCGCTTTACCGATCTGCCCGGCGCGTGGCATCACCTTACATTCCCGATCGAGCAGTTGACCGAGGACAGCTTTGAGGACGGTTTTGGGTTTGACGCATCGAGCCTGCGCGGCTGGGCGGCCATTCACGAATCCGACATGCTGCTCGTGCCCGATCCGTCGCGGTTCTGGATCGATCCGTTTACCGACGACACGACGCTGTGCCTGATCGCAAATGCCGTCGATCCGATCACCAAAGAGGGCTACTGGCTCGATCCGCGCTCGGTCGCAAGCCGGGCCGAGAGCTATCTGAACTTTACCGGTCTTGCCGACACTGCGTATTTCGGCCCTGAGGCCGAGTTCTTCGTCTTCGATCAGGCCCAGTTTCACAACGAACAAAACTCGGCCGGCTATTTTATTGATAGCGAAGAGGGCCACTGGAACTCGGCCCGCGGGGGCGACATTCCGAATACCGGCTACCATATCCGCCCGAAAGAGGGCTATGTGCCGGTCGCACCGATGGATTCGCTCATCGACATCCGCAATTCGATCTCGTCGATACTCGGCGAGGTCGGCATTCAGGTCGAGTGTCATCACCACGAGGTTGCGACCGCCGGACAGTGCGAGATCGATTTCAGGTTCTCGAATCTGCTGCATACGGCCGACAACCTAATGCTCTTTAAGTATGTGGTCAAGAATACCGCTCATGCGTCGGGCAAGACCGCGACATTCATGCCGAAACCGCTCTTTGGCGATAATGGTTCTGGTATGCACGTGCATCAGTCTTTGTGGAAAGATGGTGACCCGCTCTTCGGTGGCGACCAGTATGCAGGGTTGTCAGAGATGGCTAAGTTCTACATCGGCGGGCTTTTGAAACATGCTCCGGCGATCGTCGGATTTGCGGCACCGACGACGAATTCATACAAGCGGCTCGTGCCCGGTTTTGAGGCACCGGTGAATCTGGCATATTCGGCGCGCAACCGCTCTGCGGCGGTCCGCATACCGATGTTCTCGCAATCGCCAAAGGCCAAGCGGCTCGAATTTCGCCCGCCCGATCCGTCGTGCAATCCGTATCTGACCTTTGCGGCATTGCTGATGGCCGGCCTCGACGGCGTCCAAAACCGCATCGATCCGGGCGAACCGCTCGACAAGGACATCTACGACCTGCCGCCCGAGGAACTCGCGAATGTGCCGAGCCTGCCCGGCAGCCTCGATGAATCGCTGAAAGCTCTGGAGAACGATCACGACTTCCTGCTCAAGGGCGACGTCTTTACGCCGCAGCTCATCGAGCGATGGATACGCTACAAACGCGAAAACGAGATCACGCCGCTACGTCTGAGGCCGCATCCGCTGGAGTTTTCAATGTATTACGATGTTTAGGTGGTGTTGGGTGTTAGGTTTTAGGTTTTAGGTTTTAGGCGGCTTGCCGCTAACGCACTGCGGCGAGGCTTGCCTCGCCGTCACTGTTCCAAACCACCCAAGGAGGAGGCTTGGCCTCCGAGAGGAACAAAGCGTTGTTGCCCGATGCCCGCCTCAGGGCGGGCCGGGCTCCGAAGTCGAGTAGTCCACGCTAACGGTCAGGCGAGCCTGACCGCAGCGGCAAGGCGCGCCCGGCGTTGCGGAAGCCCGCGCGTGAGCAAGGGCGATACATCCAATCTTGAGTGTATCGCCCTCCCTCACGGTCGGGCTTCTGCAATTTCTAGAGATCAGGAAGCCAATGTATTACAGATGTGTATTGGTCGCGACAACCCGCGAACCGAGGTTGCGGAAGCCCGCGCGTGAGCAAGGGCGATACATCCAATGTTGAGTGTCTCGCCCGCCCTCACGGTCGGGCTTCGGCAATCTCTAGAGATCAGGAGGCCAATGTATTACAGATGTGTATTGGTCGCGACAACCCGCGAACCGAGGTTGCGGAAGCCCGCGCGTGAGCAAGGGCGATACATCCAATGTTGAGTGTATCGCCCTCCCTCACGGTCGGGCTTCGGCAATCTCTAGAGATCAGGAAGCCAATGTATTACAGATGTGTATTGGTCGCGACAACCCGCGAACCGAGGTTGCACAAGCCCGCGCGTGAGCAAGGGCGATACATCCAATGTTGAGTGTATCGCCCGCCCTCACGGTCGGGCTTCTGCAATCTCTAGATATCGGGAACCCAATAGATGCGGCCGCCGTCGGTCCGCTTTTTCAGTCCCAACTTTGGCAGGTCGGTCTCCGGCACACCCAGGAAAGTAAAATGGGGCAGATCTGAGACGACGGTTTGGTACCAGCCGTGTTTTGCGAGTATCTGCCGCACCTTGGCGTTTTCGTGCTCGTTTACATCGAGCGCGAGCATCGAGAGGTGCTGCGACGTGCCCGGCGGGGCAACCGAGTAGATGATCGATTTGTCGAGCGTTTTGGCAAAGTAAATTCCCTGCTCTTCGAGCTTGAAGATCTCGCTCACCTGCTCAAACGGCGACATGCCCTTGATCCGATCTGCATCCGCCTGAGTAATACGTCCCTTGCCGACCCAATGCGTCAGCCCCGGATTCACGCGGCTCGCCCACAGCGTCACCGTATCCTCATAACTGCGCTTTGCCGAGTCCGCTCCGCGAGGCGTGATGCCCGCACCTGATTTCTCGGCCTCAGCGATCGCATCCTTGAGGTGTGTCATCGCAGGCTCCTGCAATTCCAGCGTCGTGCCGCCGACGCTTCCGCTGGTTCCTTTTGCGGACGTCTGAAACGCCGTAACCGCCGCTGCATCGCGAAATACAGCCGTCTTTGGCGCGACTGCTCCGCCGCGAGCGACAAACACCGCGCCGTATTCCTTCAGCATCCGCTTGCCGACCTCATCGGTCGGCTGTTCAAATCCGGCCGGCAGATTCGCCGTAAAACCACCGTTCATAATGCTCTTGTCGGGCTCGATAGCCGAATTCTTTCCCGAATCTGATGACGTAGGGATGTTTTTCCATGTCTTGTTGTTGTTCGTTTCCGATCCGCATTGGCAAGCCCCAACGGCAAATGCCAGCGTGACAAAAGCGATGATCGATCTGTGCATCTCAAAAACTCCTTTACCGAAGCAGTGACGAGTGAACGTAATAACCACCCTCGATCTCGGCCCAGGGCCCGCAGCCCTTTCCGCTCTTGGGACATTCATAGCCGGAATAACCGACGACATTCACACGCGCGCCGCGATTGAATCGAAACGTCGGATGGAACGACGCTTTCGAACTCGGGCCGACACGGACCCTGACGTAGTTGGCGGCGATCGTTCGCATGCCCGTCGTCGGCATTGGCGGCGGAATTGCGGGCTGTGCCGGCGGCGGCGTGATGGGTCCAGCAGTCGTCGGGGCCGTCGGCGTGGGAGCTGCCGGGGCCTTTGGTTTCAATGGGACAGATGCGGCCCTTAGAGCGCTCCCGTTATCGCTCTTTGCCGAATCTCGAACCTGAAACGGCCAGAATCGCTGTTTACCCTCATTTATATAGCTGTCAAAAATAGCCAACGCATATTTGCCATTCGCGAGGCCGTCGGGCACGCGAAGGCGTTTCATCTCGGGCTTTCCTTCGACAGGCGCCACCTGAAGGTCGATCTGCTGCATGCTGCCGTCGTCCTTGATCGTATCCAGTTGCACGAGCCGCAGATCGTTAACATTAACGCTGCTATCCGCATTGAGGACAAGATTCGGCTGCGAAATGATCGCCGGGAGAGTATCGTCCTTGAGCAGTGCCGCCTTGCCCTCAATAGCATTCGCGAAATCCTGCCTTCGTATCTCATCGACGCGATCCTTGGCATCATTCTGGACAAACATCCCAAAATGCGTCGGCAGCACCTCACGCGACATAAGCTGAGAGGCTGCAAAAAAGCCGCCGCCGATCACGAGGATCAATAATAAACCGCCCCCGGCGAGTACCCATGGCAGAACTGAACTGCGAGGCGGCGCGTTACCGGCACCGCCAGGCGGCTGGTAGATGTTTGCCGGCCGCTGCACAGTCGCATTTATCGGCTGGCCGCAGCTCACACAAAAATCATGGTCGTCGGCATTCTGAGTATTGCAGTGATGACATATCATACTCACCTCATTTAGCTATCGCAGGTATCCAGAATTTCTGACCACCGACAATAACATCCTTTAGCCCATATTGCGGAAGTTCGCACTCCTCAAGCCCCAGATATGTAAAGTGCGGCGCGTCGCTCTTGACGGTCTGGAACCAGCCGTTATCGGCCATTATCTGCCGCACATTGGCATTGCCGAACTGGGCGACGTCGAGCGCGAGCATAAAGTTATGCTGCGATGCGCCCGGGATCGCGACGGAATACATGATCGATTTTGACAGGTCTGTGCTAAAGAAAATCCCTTCCTGCTCCCATGCGAGCACCTGCTCGACCTGCCGGCGTGTCGGCATTTGTGCGGCCGCTAGGGCGTCAGTCGGCTTGATGCGGCCTCGACGCTGCCAGGCCCTTAGGCCCGGATCGACCCGCGATTTCCAGAGGGCGACCGTCGTGGCATAATTGCGCGCCGCGGCCGTCGGGCCGCCGCGCGGGCTTATCCTGAGACGGCGTTTTGCCGCGTCCTTTCTCGCCTCAAGCAGTGCCGCCATCGCCGGTCGCTGAAGCGTAATAGTAACGCCGTCGATCGTCTCGGTCTGCTTATCAAGGTCGCCGTGCAGTTTGTCGAGTTGAGCGTCGCTCGCATAAATACATCGCGGCGGCAGCATTACGCCGCCCTTGGCCACGAAAACCGCTCCGTATTCGCGAAAAATGCGGGCCGCGACCCAATCGGTCGTGATCGGGCATACCGTCTCGAATTCGAGTTTGTATTCCTTCTCAAAAATGCGCTCGACGATCTGGCGAAAGTCGGTCGGCGGTGCAGGCTGTGCGGCCACCTCAGCAGCGGACGTTCCCACGATTACGATCAAAACGAGTATGTAAAGTTTTTTCATGAACTGTTATCGATGACCATTCCGATCAATGCGATTCCCATAATAATGAGAGCCGCTACAATGATCAACCACAACAACGGCAGGCCACCTCCGTCGGCCGGCAGGTCGGCGGCGTCCGAGAGGAATGACGGCAGCGGCGTCGCAGTGGCCGGATTCTCGCGTCTGGGCATTGCGCTGATCGCTCGCGGCGTGGTCGCTACGCTGGCCCCTACGGCAAAGCCCGACACCGCCGCTCCGCATTTGCTGCAAAAAGCGGCACCGGATTCGTTCCCTGCTCCGCAGCTTGGGCATGCTCGGCGTGCAACGGCGGGGGCGACAAAGGTTATCTGCTCACCGGCGTCATCGTTCAGCCGCGCACCGTCGTTCAGACAAAAGAAGTACTCCTCGTCAAACCGACTATTGCACTGTGGGCAGCTGCGCATAAATTGACCTGAGACCAAAATGTCGTGGTTCGCCCAAAATGATACTCCAATTCGCGTCTTGCTGCCACAAATAACTTGTCAATCCGTCGATGTTTCGGCGGGGCACACAAGTTGCAATCAATAGCGATGTCAGGCGGTTCTGCACGGAAATAGTGCCCCTTTCGCGGGGTATTTCGTGCAAGGTGCGAAAGATTTCGCGCTTGCGTTGTAAATAATGCGAATACTCAAAGTCGATATCCCCGGCGAGGGTTACCACAAAGGGTTGATCTCATGTCAGGCTGCCTGCCCTGTGCACACCGATGCGCGTGGTTATGTTCGCGCGATCGCCGAAGGAAAATTTAATGAAGCATACCTGATCGCACGAGGGCCGAATCCTTTCGCGTCGATGTGCGGGCGAATTTGCGGTGCACCGTGCGAGGTCGCCTGCCGCCGCGGAAAGATCCCAAAGGTAAACGACGATGGGCTGTTCGTCGGCCAGGACCGTCCGATAGCAATCAGGGCATTAAAGCGCTTTGTCTGTGACCAATACGGCCCCGAGGCGAGGCCGGTGAGTGATGTCGTCAATGAGATCAAGGATTTCATCCCGCCGATAGCGGCTGACGCCGAAGAGATGGCATCGCTGCTGCGAGCCGCGCGCAGCCGCTCGGTCGTGCCCGGCAACAGCGAAAAGATAGCCATTATCGGCGCAGGGCCGGCCGGCTTGAGCGCGGCACATGACCTCGCCCTATTAGGCTTCAAACCGGTGGTCTTTGAGATCGAGCCGGTCGCGGCCGGAATGCTCGCGGTCGGCGTGCCGGCGTATCGGCTTCCCCGCGAACTGATCGCCAGCGAGGTCGCCGTCATCGAGGCCCTCGGTGTCGAGATACGCTGCGGCGTCGAGGTCGGGCAGGATATCACATTCAAAGAAATTCGCGAGCAGTATGCAGCCGTGATAATCGCGGTCGGCGCAAAATCCTCTCGCGATCTCGGCCTCAAGGGCGAGAGCGGCCCCGGCGTGATCGGCGGCGTCGATCTGCTCCGTGCCGTATCGCTTGAAGAGCCTATCGAGATCGGGAACGAAGTGGTCGTGATCGGCGGCGGCAACGTCGCTTACGACGTTGCCCGTTCGGTTGTCAGGCAGATCGCCTTTGACACGGCCCGGACGGCCGCCAGGCTCGCCGGGACGACGCGCGTTCACCTCGTCTCGCTCGAAGGCGAGGAAGAGATGCCCGCCGACACCATCGAGATCGTCGAGGGCGACGAAGAGGGCGTCGAACGCAGCAATGGCTGGGGCCCGACCGAGATCGTTCGCGACGAAGCGGGCGTAGTGACCGGCGTGGCATTTCGCCGCTGCCTGCGGGTTTATGACGACGAGCGAAAGTTTGCTCCCGTCTATAACGACGAGGATATACGCGTCATCCCTTGTGACACGGTGCTGCTCGCGGTCGGACAGGCCCCAAAACTTACATTTCTTGAGATCGGCGGCAAAGATGTCGAACGAATGCGCGGTGACTGGCTTAAGGTTGATCCAGCAACCCTTGCCACAACCGCGGATGGCGTTTTTGTCGCCGGTGATCTCGCACACGGAACGCGCCTGCTGATCGATGCCGTTGCATCGGGCAAAGCGGCGGCGCGTTCCGTGTATCAATTCCTGACGGGCCGGAAGTTGGAGAGCGAGGTCATCGAAGCCCACAGGGTCCTCGATCATTATCGGCGCGAGCTTGGCTACGAATCGATACGTCGTGTCGAGGTGCCGACGATCGAGCCCTCCGAGCGGCTCGAGCATCCTGAGAACGTCGTTGAGATCGGCTACACCGAGGAACAGGCGATGCGCGAGGCGTCTCGCTGTCTCGATTGCGGCGTGACGCCCATATTTGACGGGCTGCGCTGCGTGTTGTGCGGCGGCTGTCAGGACGTCTGCCCGACCAAGTGCCTCAAGCTGGTCTCGCTCGGCCGCATCGAGATAGGGAACGGGACCGAGAACGTGTTTGACAAGGCGCTGGGCAAGGACGCCGACCTGACTGAGAACTCGGCGATCCTTAAGGACGAGGACCGGTGCATCCGCTGCGCTCTGTGTGCGATGCGGTGCCCGGTCGATGCGATCTCAATGGAACGCGTCACATTTCAAACAGATTGGAGCTGTGTATGACAACTCATCCGGGCAAGAAAGAATCGCGATTTGATCCCGAGCCGATGCCGCGCAGGGACTTTTTGGGCCTCGCAGCATTGGGATCGATGATCGCGGCGTTCGTTTTCTCGGTATTCGGGATGCTCAAGCTGCCTAAGGCGGCGGTGTCGGCGACATTATCGAAGAAATTCAACGTCACGCTGCCTGACACGCTGCTTGAGGGCGAGGCATTTATACCGCCGGGCCGCAACGTGGCTGTTTTTCGCGACGGCGAGGGCGTTTACGCGATCTCGACCATTTGCACGCATTTGGGATGCATCGTCAAGGCTAGCGGAACCGGATTCGATTGCCCGTGTCACGGTTCGGGCTTTGAAAAGGATGGCACCGTGCGAAAAGGCCCGGCTCCCAAGCCGCTCCCGTGGCTCAAGGTGGCCAAGACCGGGGCGGTATTCAATATCGACGAAGGAACGTCTGTCAAATCGGGGACAAAGGTGTAGGTATGCAGGCTGAACAAGGCTATTCCGCACTTGGCGAATTTTGGAACAACCTCAAGGCGATACCGCGTGAGGTTCGCCGGGCGATGTTCCGAGGCGGCACACCGACCACCGACCGGTCGCGATCGTCATTCGTCTTTGGCAACGTCTTCCTGCACCTTCACGCGGTCAGGACGCATATGTGGTCGCTCCGTTGGTCCACGACCGCCGGGCTGGGCATTATTACGACTGCGGCGTTCCTGATCACTCTGATCACCGGCGTGCTGTTGATGTTCTATTACAAGCCCTACACGGATGTCGCTTACCAGTCGATCAAGGATATTCACTTTATCGTGCCGACGGGCCGGTATATGCGAAATATTCACCGATGGGCGGCCAATGTAATGGTCGTCGCGGTGATACTGCACATGGCGCGGGCGTTTTATACCGCTGCGTATCGACACCCGCGCGAATTCAACTGGTTTATCGGCTGGGGACTGCTGGTCACAACGCTGGCGTTGTCATTCACGGGTTATCTGCTGCCGTGGGACCAGCTTGCATACTGGGCGATCACGATCGGTGCCAACATCGCGCAAAGCCCGCGTGAGATCACGGACGCGTTGAGCATGACGGAGTTCTTTGACATTGGCGGCCTGCAGCGCGAGATATTACTCGGCTCTGAGGTCGTCGGCGAAGAGGCCCTGATCCGGTTCTATCTGCTCCATGTGATGCTCCTGCCGCTTGCTCTTGCGGCACTGATGGCCGTGCATTTCTGGCGCATCCGCAAGGACGGCGGACTGGCAAAACCGGTGGATGCAGACCAGCGCGTCATCGAGGACAAGAAACAATACTATCCGGTCTTTACAGAAGAACCGGCAAAGACATATCAGCTTGCCGCCATTGTAAAAGGCAAGACTCCGGCCGTGGACTCAGGGCCTGAGAACACCGTGCCGTCGATGCCGCATCTCTTCTACGCCGAACTCGGCGTGTTGATGCTGACGGTCCTGATCTGCGTCGCGCTGGCGTTTATCTCGGACGCGCCGCTTAAGGAACTTGCCAATCCGCTCGTGCCTGAGAATCCGGCCAAAGCGCCGTGGTATTTCCTCGGACTGCAGGAGATCGTCTCGTTCTCGGCATTCACGGGCGGTATCGGCATACCAATGCTGTGCATGGTCGGGCTTGGGCTGATCCCGTTCCTCGATCGCGAAAAAGAAGGAACGGGCGAATGGTTCGGCGGCCCCGGCGGATGGCGGCTTGTGAAATGGTCGATGGTAGTCGGCTTCGGCTCGTCGATCCTTGTCGAAGCATTTGCAATAGAATTCGGCTGGCTCCGCGAGTGGTTTCCCGACATTCCGCAGCTTGTCATCACTTTGGTAAATCCGGGAACGGTGCTGACGGCGATCTACGCGGCGTTCTCATTCTGGGCGATCAAGCGTTACAACTCAACACGCGCGGGAGCGTTAGCTTTGTTTACGTGCTTCTTGTGCGGATTTATCGTGCTGACGGTGATCGGCACATATTTCCGAGGGCCAAATTGGGATTTCTACTGGTCGCCGTCGTTGTGGCCGGGGCATTGATGCGATGAATAAGAACAAGTACCTACTGATGATCTCAAGCCTCGGGGTTTTTGTGCTGCTCGTCGCGGCGGCGTTCAGCGAGAACTTCCTAAAGGACTGGCACCAGATACAGGCGACGGCCACGACCGCCGATGGCCCGCTCGACCTCCGCCTCAGGCAGATCGTGAACCCCAATCTCAAGGTTACCGACCGCTGCGTCACATGCCACACCGGAATGGCGGCGGGCGAGCAGATCACGTCGCCGCTCAAGGTCGGCGCTACGCACAAGGCGGTCGTCCATTCGCCGCAGGAAATGGGCTGCACGACCTGTCACGGCGGCCAGGGACAGGCGACCGAGAAGGATGATGCACACGGCAACGTCCATTTCTGGACCGAACCGATGCTCCCGACAAAATACGCCTACGCAAGCTGCGGCACGTGTCACACGCCGCTCAACGTTCCCAGCCTGCCGACACTCGATAACGCCCGCAAGACCTTTGAACGGCTCGATTGCTACGCCTGTCATCGCCTCGATGGCCGCGGCGGGACGATCCGTCCCGGCGGCGATATCACCGGAATGGAGGGCCCCGACCTGTCGCTCGTCGGCATGAAGGGCTACAACCCCGAATGGTATCCGGCCCACATTACAAAGGCGCAGCAGGCCGCAGACGGCGCGTGGAAGAATTCTTTCCGCGAGATCAATGCCGAGGACCAGGCGGCGTTAAAGATCCTGCTGGACACGACAATGGGAGCGCCCAAGCTGATCGAGGCAAAGGCGCAGTTCAATACGGTCGGATGTGCCGGCTGCCACACCGTGGGCAGCTTTGGCGGCGACGCGGGCTTGAATTTGTCGATCTCAGGCCTCAAGGATCCGAACCAGCTTAATTTTTCCCGCGTGCCGGGCGAGCGTTCGGTCGCAAACTGGACAGCCCAGCACTTCCGCTCGCCGGGATCGACCGTTGCCGGCTCGGCGATGCCGGTGCTCGGGCTAAACGAAGACCAGATCGACCTACTGACGCTCTATACGCTAAGCCTGCGGCGGCGGACACTGCCCGATGTCTTTTTGCCGAAAGATCGAGTGAGAGCTATGCGCTTCGGGGCACGAGAGTTTGCCAACGACGGGCCGACGATCTACGCAGCAGTCTGTTCCGCGTGTCATGCCGCAAACGGCGCGGGCGCAAGGTATCCGGGGCTGGCGCCAAATCCGTCGATCACGAATCCGGATTTCCTCGCGCTGGCATCCGACGATTTTCTTTTCGCAACGATCAAGAGCGGGCGGCCCGGACGTCCGATGCTTGCGTGGGGCGAACGTGAAAATGGGCTGAAGGATGAGGAAATTCGCTCGGTCATAGCATACATTCGTGCCCTCGGCGGCGGCCAACAGGCGGTGCCGGACACTAAGCCGCAGATCTGGGCAACGGGCGATGCAGCCACCGGCGAAAGGCTCTTTTCGGCAAACTGCTCGGGCTGCCACGGCAAAGCCGGTGTTGGCGGCGAAGGGCCAGCACTAAACAATCCGGCGTTCCAGACGGCGGTGACGGACACGTATCTGGTCGGCACGATAACGAACGGCCGACGCGGCACGGTGATGTTGGGTTTTGCAAACGGCTCGCCGACGCGGCCGGTCCTTACACAGGGCGATATAGAGGCGATCGTTGTCTATCTGAGGTCGCTGAAGAAATAGGTCAGGATCGCCTGCGTGGCGCGGGCGGCCGGATCGCTTAGACAAACACAAATGGAACAAGTTATGAAAAACGAATTATCCCGACGCGAATTCATGGCACGCATGGCGGCCGCCGGCTTTGGTGCCCTCGCCCTGTCGGCAACCGATGCCTGGGGCCTTGATGCGATCACCAATCCGCTCGCGGTGTATCCAAACCGTGATTGGGAAAAGGTATATCGCGACCTGTGGAAATACGATTCACGCTACACCTTTACCTGCGCGCCGAATGACACGCATAACTGTTTGCTCAATGCACACGTTCGCCAGGGCGTGATCACGCGGATCGGCCCCACGATGAAATACGGCGAGGCAAAAGACCTGCTCGGCA
>JAGOWF010000281.1 GCA_018060305.1 Pyrinomonadaceae bacterium | reverse complement strand
ATCCTATGTCGAAATCAAAGACAGCCCCCGCGACCGCCACCCGTGCCGAGGTCGAACGCTGGGAACAAGAGACGCTCACGCCGGTCATCGAACGCTCGCCCGAGCGAAAGGCGTCATTCGAAGGCGTGAGCCTGGAGCCAGTCGAGCGGCTCTACACCGCGGCCGACGCGGACGAGATCGAGGTCGGCTTGCCAGGCGAGTTTCCCTACAAGCGAGGCATTCACCCGACGGGCTATCGCGGAAAACTGTGGACGATGCGGCAATTCGCGGGCTTTTCGTCGCCCGAGGACACCAATCGCAGGTTCAAATATCTGATGGCACAGGGCCAGACCGGCCTCTCGGTCGCCTACGATCTTCCGGCACTGATGGGCCTCGATGCGGATTCGCCGTTGAGCGAGGGCGAGGTCGGCAAATGCGGCGTCGCGGTATCGTCGCTGGCGGATTTTGAAGTCCTCTTTGACGGCATTCCGCTCGATCAGGTCACCGTGTCGCAGACGATAAACGCTCCGGCACCGATCTTTTTGGCGATGTATTTGGTTGTCGCGGAGAAGCAGCGGGCGGATTTTAACAAGATATCGGGAACGCTGCAAAACGATATTCTCAAAGAATATATCGCCCAAAAGGAATGGATCTATCCGATACGTCCAGCGATGAAACTGGTCATCGACACCTTTGAATATTGTTCAAAGCATGTGCCGAAATACAATCCGATCTCCATCAGCGGATATCACATTCGCGAGGCCGGTGCGACTGCGCTGCAGGAGCTGGCATTCACGCTGCGCGACGGCGTCGAATATGTCAAATACGGCATTGACCGCGGTATGGACGTGGACGAATTTGTGCCGCGCCTCTCGTTTTTCTTCAATGCTCATAACGATTTTTTTGAAGAGATCGCGAAATACCGCGCCGCCCGCGTCGTCTGGGCACGGACGATGAAGGAGCGTTTTGGCGCAAAGAATCCGCGAACGATGCAGATGCGCTTTCATACCCAAACGGCGGGCGTGTCGCTGACCGTCCAACAGCCGCTCAACAACATCGCCCGCGTCGCGATACAGGCGCTCGCCGGCGTGCTCGGCGGCACGCAATCGCTGCACACCGATTCGTATGATGAGGCGCTTGCACTGCCGACCGATAACGCCGCGCTGATAGCTCTGCGAACTCAGCAGATCATCGCCGAGGAGACCGGCGTAGCGAACACCGTCGATCCGCTCGGCGGCAGCTACTATGTCGAATCGCTCACCGAGAAGATGATCGCCGGGTGCCTCGATTACTTTGACAAGATCGACGGCTTTGGCGGCATGGTCGAGGCCGTCGAGGCCGGTTTTCCGCAGCGTGAGATACAGGAATCGGCCTATCAATACCAGAAAGCTGTCGAGCGCGGCGAACAGTCGATCGTCGGCGTAAACAAGTACGCAATGGATGACGAGATTCACAAGACGGATATTCTCCAGATCGACGAGACCGTCCGTGACCACCAGCTCGCTCGTCTCGCCGACACCAAGACGAAGCGCGACAACGGCGCCGTGGCGAACTCTCTCGACAAGCTCAAGTCAGCTTCGCAAAACGACGAGAACACGATGCCCGCGATCATCGAGGCTGTTGCCGCCTACGCGACCGTCGAGGAGATCTGCGTTGCGCTGCGCGACGTTTACGGTATCTACGAGGAACCGGTCATCTAGATTTGGACGAAATAGTGTCGATAACAGAACTGCCTGTGGCGCCGCCGCCGAGCCTGGGTGATATCGGCGAGCGAGCGGCCGCGCTTTTCCTCGAGGAGAATGGCTATCGCATCGTTATGACCAACTTCAAGGTGCCCGTCGGCCGCAACAGCAAGGGCGTAGCGGTAACCGGCGAGATAGACATTGTCGCCCTCGACGACGAAACCCTTTGTTTTATTGAAGTTAAGACGCGACGCTCCGCCGATTTTACGCCCATCATCACAAACGTGGATCTGCGAAAGCAACGCCAGATCACGCGAACGGCGCGGCTCTATCGTCGCCTGTTCGGTGTCGTCGATATGCCTTTTCGGTTCGACGTGGTTACCGTGCTAATGCCGAAAAATGCAGACGCCGAGATCGAGCTGATCAGAAACTTCTGGAATGAGTCCAAGTTTCGAAAGCCAAAATGGCAGGCCGACAACTGGATCACCGCGTGATCATTCGCCGCAAATGAGCTGTGCGGCAAGCAGCGGCATCGTCAGTTCGTGGTGGCCGGTGATGGAATAGCCCTGGCCCGCGCCGTCGGCTGTCGGTCGGTGAACGACATTTGTCATCGGGCGATAGCGTTGGACAAAATCAAAATTCGCCGTCGTGATATCTGCAAGCTCATGACCGAGGTTGCGCACGACCGTCACCGCCTTGAGAAATATCTCAGGCATTACGACCGCCGACCCGTAATTGATATAAACGCCCCCGCCATTCATCTCCCTGACCAGCGAACAGAATAAACGAAAATCCGTATGCGATGACGCCCCAAGCGCTGCACCGTCAGCCGATGCGTGAAAGTGCCCGATATCGGCCCCGATCGTCAGATGGGCCGTGAATGGGATCTGCCGGTCGTATGCCTTGCAGAGCAGCGACACATTGGCAAATTTCGGTGCCAACGTCGTTAGTAATCGGCCCATCGCCTCGCCCAGGCCTATTCGGTCGCGGCTGGCCGAAGCAGCGGCAGCGTTCAACATCTCGCCGGTCTCGCGCGCCGCTCCAAAATCGCCTTTGCCCAATGTTGCATCAACGTCCTCGCTAGTGAATCCGACCGTCGCGATCTCGCTGTCATGCACCAGCACCGAACCATTCCCCGCCAGTGCCGTGACAAATCCACGCTCCATGAGGTCTATCAAAATAGGAGACAGTCCGGTTTTGACCACATGGCCGCCCATGCCCCAGATGATCGGCTTCTTCAAGTCGCGGGCGCGCTTGATCCGGGCCGCAACCGCTCTAAGGCTCCTGACGCCGAGGATGTCCGGCAGCTTTGCCAAAAAATCAGCCACCGTATCATCCGCCGCGGGTGGTCGTGCAAAATGTTCCACCGTTACCTTGCTCGGCCGCGAGGCGAGTTCATAGGTAATTACGTTCGTAAGATCGATCGGCTCCAAATCGCCGTAGATGGACGGTTTCGCCATATGTCTCTGAATTATACGAAAAAGGCACGGCAGTGGCACATATTGCCATTGCCGTGCCCGAATAAAGGAGCCACTTTCGCCTTACGGGTCCATCACCTCAGGGCCGGTGCCGGCGATGAAGTCGAGGTCGGCGATGTTGTCGATCAGGGACACGACGCGGCTTGGGGTTTGGAAGATGAAGCGCCGCTGCGTGACGGTGACAACATACGTCTCGCCGGTGGCGAGGCCGTCGAACATATAGTAGCCGAACGAGCCTGTCTGGAAGACACGCGGTTCGGGCAGCGAGTTGCCGGTGATGGTGACAGTGGCGTTGCGTATCGGACGGCCGTCGGCGGTCGTCACGCGGCCCGATATGGACGCCTGTGCAGCCGTTGTCGGGAAGAACTCAAGCCCCCAGCCGCC
>JAGOWF010000280.1 GCA_018060305.1 Pyrinomonadaceae bacterium | reverse complement strand
TACCGAGATCATTCCGGTCTCTGCGCTGAAGGGCGACGCCGTTGATACGCTCCTCGGCGAGATCGTCGAGCACCTTCCCGAACGGGGACCGATCGTCGCCGAAGACGAGCTTACCGACCAGCCGCTGCGCGCGATCGCCGCCGAAATGGTTCGCGAGCAGATACTGGGCACGACCGGCGAAGAGATCCCGTATGTGACCGCCGTCGTCCCCGAACTCTGGGATGAGAGCGACCCCGGCCTCGTCCGCATCTTTTGCGCGATCTACGTCGAACGGCCCTCGCAAAAGAAGATAATCATCGGTAAGCAAGGCTTGCGCATCCGTGACATCGGCACACGGGCCCGCATGCAGATCGAACAACTCGTCGGCAAAAAGGTCTTCCTAAAACTCTTTGTAAAGGTCGTCGAGGACTGGCGCAACCGCGAACGCGAACTCGACGAAATGGGAGTCCGCGAATGACCCCGCAGGCATGGTTCGCTGTTGACGTAACCGTTTCGCCCGAGGCCGCACCTGCCGCCGAGGAGGCACTGGCCGGCATCGCCGATCGCGGCACCTCGCTCGACAGCCTGCGTAAGCGGCCGGGCGAAGCGGTTGTCGTCACAGGCTATCTCTCTGCGGAGGCCGACCTGACCGAGATTCGCCGCAGCCTCGATGTGATGCTCGCCGTTCATGGCTTCTCAGCCGATAGCCTACACGACATCACGCCTCGAACGGTCGAGGATATCGACTGGCTCGCCGAGTGGAAACGCCACTGGCGGCCGACTGAGATCGGCCGCTTCATCGTCTCGCCGCCCTGGCTCGACCCTGACGTTAGCAATAGATCGCTCATTCGCATCGAGCCAAATATGGCCTTTGGCACCGGGACGCACGAGACAACGCAACTCTGCCTCGAAGCGATCAGCGAGCTCTACACGTCTGACCAGTCAATGCTCGACGTCGGCACAGGCACCGGCATCCTCGCGATAGCCGCAGCCAAACTCGGCGGCACCGACATCATCGCCTGCGACACCGACGCCGATTCGATTACGATCGCCCGCGAGAACGCTACTCTCAACGGCGTTGCTCATCAAATCAACTTCTTCGACGGCTCAATAGATAACGACACTCGATCAGCCGACATCGTCTGTGCAAATCTGACGCTCGATGTGATCACCCCATTGCTGCCGCTTCTACTAAAGATATCCAGATATTCCCTGCTTCTCTCCGGCATACTCTCGGAACAAGAAGCTGACATCATGACACAACTTGCCCGATCTCAAATTTCAAATCTCAAATCTGAAATTCGTCGTAAGGGCGAGTGGATCGCGGTCATTGTTTCTTTTCCGGCCTCTTGACCGGTGGCGCCGCGAGCGGGATATCACCGTCGTCCGTAATTGTCACGAGCGGCTGGCGCGGCTTAGGCTTGGCACGCGGCGAGGTTCGCAGAGAAGGCGGACCAAGTGGAACAGAGACGGACTTGGGACTGAGCGGATCGATCCGCTTAAGCATCGTCCCGCCACGGCCGCCGACCCAGAGGCGATTGCCGCCGCGATAGACGACCGTTTGCAGCACCTTGCTCGTCGGCCCCGGCTGCACCTGCCACGTCTTGCCGCCGTCCTCGGTGATCAGGACGGTTCCAAGCTCGCCGACCGCAATCGCGCTTGCGGGCCCGAACGCCTGAACCCCGAACAGGTTATACGTGAAAGCCGATTCCTCATCCGTCCAAGTCGTGCCGCCATCCGTAGTTCGGAGCGTAATGCCGGCGGAGCCGACAGCGAAGCCGTTCATATCATCGTAAAAACTGATGGCGTAAAGATTTTCGGGAACGTTCGTTTTGACCGTTTCCCAGGTTAACGCTCCGTCCAATGTGCGCAGGATCGTTCCGCCATCGCCCACGGCGACACCGCGCTTGTCGTCAAAAAACTGCACGTCCTCGAGCCATTGCCGCGTGCCAGACTCGAACGGTTCCCAATAGGCTCCGGCCGAATCTGACCTGAGGACCATCCCATTTGCTCCGACCGCAAACCCGACCTTGTCAGAGACAAAGTGCACTCCCATCAGATCCTCGGTAATGTTCGTGATGCCTTTGCCCCAACTTGCTCCGCCGTTGATCGTCCGAAGGACCGTCCCACCGTCGCCGACGATCCAGCCTCGATTCCCGTCAACGAACGAGATGTCGTTCAGCCCGGACTGCGTGTCGGTGAATACCGCCTGCCACTCGCGGCCGGCGTCGTTTGTCAGCCACGCGCGGCCTCGAGAACCGACCGCTATGCCGATCTCGTTATCGAGAAAGGTGATGTCATTGACATCCTCACGAGTGCCCTCGCTCAGCCGCTGCCAACTCACGCCGGCGTCGTCCGTGCGAAGGATCAGCCCGTTATCACCGACGGCCCAGCCGGTGAATCGGTCCGCCATCGAGACGGCAACGAGCTTAGGATTCGTGCGAATGTTGAACGGCAGCCACGCGCGGCCGCCGTCACCCGTCAACCAAACGAGGCCGTTCGCGTCGGTCATCGTCCCGTTGACACTATCCGAAAAGCTCATTGACAAGAGGTCGCTGCGGCTAAAGATATCGACGCTTGTCCAGGTTTCGCCGGCGTTATCGCTGCGGGCGACGCATCCGCCGACGCCTGCAACAACGACCGCCGTCGCACTCAGGAATGCTGCATCAGACACAGTCGCCGCACATGGATTCGACGATCGCCACGTCGCGCCGCCGTCAACGGTCGTTAAGGCAGTACCGTTCATCCCGACCGCGACCGCATGATCGGCATCAAATGCGGCGATATTCAGTAGCTGCTGCTCCGTGCCCGAACTCAACACTTTCCAGCTCACGCCGCCGTCACTGCTTTTGAGAATTCGCCCGTATGTCCCTGTGATCCAGCCCGTTTGGAGATCGGTCCCCGAAAACGTCACGGCCGACAGGTGGTCACGCGTCTCGACCGGCACGACAGTCCAATCCTTGCCTCCGTTGATGGTCGTTAGCACCGTCCCGCGTGCCCCAACAAGAAACGCGCTCAATTTGTCCCGCACAAATGCCCCTGCCAACGCCGTATCTGTCGGAACCGCCTGCCGTCGCCACTTGAATCCGCCGTCAACGGTTCCGAGAACCGTTCCGTCCGACCCGACCGCGAGCCCGTGTTCCTTGTCGGCGGCAAAGCTGATCGCATATAGCGGATTTCCCTGAGGTAGCGGATTTTGCCACTGCCAGCCCGCCGAGGCGCGCAACTGCGCGGAGGATTGGCCCACGAAACACACAAACAACACGAATAAGATAGAAAGATTTCTGTTGACTGGTTTGTGCATAGGACGATTCGATTCTTATTGTGTCTTTCGTGTGTTTCGTGGGCTATATCTCTTTAACGCCGAGATCCGCCGCCGCGTCGTCTAATAACGTCGCGTCAACCGCTCCCAACGCCGCGATCCGCCGTGCCAGATCGTCGGCCGCCTCTTGTATCTCGTGCCCGGCGTGGCCGCGCGTCCATTCCCAATGTATTTGATGCCGCGAGGCCGCCTTGTCGAGCCGTCGCCACCAGTCGTGGTTAGTTTTCTTTTTCCACGTCC
>JAGOWF010000063.1 GCA_018060305.1 Pyrinomonadaceae bacterium | reverse complement strand
CACGGCGGGATTAGCACGGTTGCAGAAGCCCGCGCGTGAGCAAGGGCGATACACTCAACATTGGATGTATCGCCCTCCTTCACGCCCGGTTGCAGAAGCCCGCGCGTGAGCAAGGGCGATACACTCAACGTTGGATGTATCGCCCTCCCTTACGGTCGGGCTTTTGCAATGTCACGCCCGGTTGCAGAAGCCCGCGCGTGAGCAAGGGCGATACACTCAACATTGGATGTATCGCCCTCCCTTACGGCCGGGCTTCTGCAATATCTTGGGCGGTTTGCCGCAAGAGCCTTTAATTTTGCAACAATTTACGCGCTTTCGGCGTGATAAGACATCGGCTCGCGTGTCGTGGTAGTATGTTGTTTTCTGTAGTAAGCAAGTGATCGCCAAGCTCAATTTATCCAGTCATCCATTTCGGAATCGCACGCTGCCGTATCTCGGTGCGGCCTTGCTGGTGCTGGTCAGCCTTGTCCTTGGCGTATATTGCATTTACCGCCTAAACGACAACAAGAAGCGTAACGACCTGCTGGTCGCCTCTGTGGCCGAACGCCAGGCCGAGATCGCTCGGCTAAAGGGTGAGGGCGAAAAGGTGCAGCAGCTTCTGACGCCCGACCAAAAGGCACTGTTATCGGCGGCGCACAAGCTCGTTGCTAACAAGACATTCGGCTGGTCGCGGCTGTTTGCCGACCTCGAATCCGTGCTGCCGTCGAGCGTGGCAGCATCGCGCATAGCCGTCGAAAACATCTATCAGGACGGCGACCGCATCAAGGCCGAACTGGAGTTTGGCGTGTTGGCCCGTGACTATTCGAGCGTCATGGCGATGATCGAGAATATGAACAATTCGGGCCTGTTTACCGCCGAACTGCGCGGCCAGGACCGGCAGGAAAACGAGCGTATCGTCTATACGGAATATACTTTTAGGCTCATATACACACCGGCCTACGGCTATTCGACGAGCGCGCCGGCGACCGATATCGCACAGAACGGAGGCGTGCAGTAAGCGTGGCAGAACTCGATCCACAACTGAACCCTGACGACGAAACGCCCGAGGTCGAAACGGTCGTTATTGAGGTTGTCGAGACACCGGTCTCCGTGATTCCGCCAAACCGACCACGAAAGGTGTATGGCGGCATGTGGGGCCCGCTTGAGATGGGTGCGATGGCCGTAGGACTGATCGCGCTGGTCGGTGCGATAGGCATATATTTTGCGCTCGTGCTGCCGTCAAACCGCGAACTTGCACGCAACCGCTCAGAGGCCGACCGGCTGGAGGCCGAGGTCGCATCGGCCAAGGCCAAGTACGGCGAGATCACGACTACGCAGGATCAGGTCGATAAGATCGTGACGAGCGTTGACGATTTTGAAGCGCGTTTTCTGCCTGTAACGACGGTCGGCCGGACTGCCCTGTATCAGCGGATCAACGGACTGATCGGAGCGTATGGCCTTGTAAATACTACCGGCCCAGACTATCAGCCGCTCGAGACCGCCGATGTAAACACGGGCCAGCAGACCGACGAGGAGCGAGGCCGGGCCAAATACCGCAGCCTTTATCCCGGAATGTATATCACGACGACCGTCGAGGGGTCGTATCAGAATCTGCGGCGCTTTATCCGCGAGATCGAGACGGGCCGTGAATTCGTTATCGTCAGCGCGGTAGAGCTTGCCCCGTCGGATACAGAATCTGACAAGGAAAAGGCGCAGCCTGCTGGCCAACCCGCACAGCCGGCCGCACCTGCGGCAAAGAATCTTGGCGCACGGATCAATTCGACCATGGGCGGCCAGTCAATGGTGCCCTCGGCTCAACCGCAGCCCGAGCAGCGGTCGAAAAAGGGTAAGATGCACGGCGAGGTCGTCAGCCTGCGCATCGAGATGGCGGCGTATTTTAGACGGCCAAACATGGCGCCGGCCGTGCCGCCACAGCAGCAGTAAATGGGTCTATTCGAAGGCAAATCACCGGCTGAACGCAACAAGATGATCGCCGCCGCGGTGCTCGGCCTGGTCGCGCTCATCGCGCTGTATTTTGCTTTCGGACGGAGCTTTTTTGGCGGCTCTTCGACCACGGCAACGGGTAAAGGAACGCCGACGCCGACACCGCGCTCGACGCCGTCCACGAGCCGTGCTGACGCGTCTCTGCCATCGCCGCAGGATCAGCAGTTTGTTTACGAGACGACGCCGGTGATCTATCAGGCCGGCAATGCATACGCACCTGATGCGGGCCGCAATATCTTTGCCTTTTACGAGCCGCCGCCGCCGTGTACGGACGATTGTCCGCCCACGCCGATACCCACACCGCCGCCGCCTAAGCCGCCTTCGCCGGTGCCGACGCCGCCGATCATTCTTGCGTTTGCCAATCCGCAGTCAGTGTATGCGGGCTCGCGCGGATTCCGCCTAGAACTGAACGGTGACCATATTCCGCCGGACGCGCGCATCCTCTTTAATCAGGCAGAGATGCCGACGACCTACGTTAACGGCCAGCGTGCGTTTACTGATATTCCGCCTAATCTGATCGCGCAGGAAACGCAGGCACAGGTAATGATGCGCACGCCGGACGGCAAGCTCTATTCAAATCCCGTCTTCGTCACCATAGCCGCACCGCCAAAACCGGGCTATCAATACATCGGCATGATCGGCCGCAAACGCTATAACAACGACACGGCATACTTGGTCGAGACAGGTAAGACCGCTCCGTTTGGCGCACGCTTGAATGATATCCTCGGCGGACGATTTCGACTTGTGGATATCTCGCCGGCTGAAGTGATATTCGAAGACACGCAGCTCGGTTTCAGGCATCCGATCGCCATCTCAAAGGCGCCTGCCGGAACCGCGACCGGCTCTACCGCAGGCAAGCCGATGGATGGCGGCATGCAGCCATTCGATCCCACAACGATGAAGGGCATTCCCGGAATTCCCGATAATTTACCTAGATATGTGCCTCCGCAGCCGCCGATGCAGCGGCCCATAGACAAGCAAAAACAGGACGTTGACGACTCAGCAGACGATGGCAAGCCTTAGCGACGAACGCGGGATGACGCTCTTTGCCGTAATGGCGATCATGGTCGTCTTTGCGGTCGGACTCCTTGCCGTCGCACCGGCCGTGCAGCAGGAAGTGCAGCGTGAAAAGGAACTCGAAGCAGTGCGTCGAGGCGAGGAGATCGCCGACGCGATCCGCCAATACGTCGAATTCTACCGAGGTGCAAAACTGCCAAATTCGATGGATGACCTGCTCGAGGGCCTGCCGTACGGAACTA
The DNA here is from genome assembly GCA_018060305.1 of Pyrinomonadaceae bacterium. Taxonomy (GTDB): domain Bacteria; phylum Acidobacteriota; class Blastocatellia; order Pyrinomonadales; family Pyrinomonadaceae; genus OLB17. Next base: position 8,537 of record JAGOWF010000063.1, on the reverse strand, counting down.
AAAAGCGTCAGATCCTAAGGGCTTCGGCCGCTGTCGATCCGCTCAGCGAGGACGGCAAGTGGCGGCTTATCAAGGCCGACGTCGATTCGATCGGCGGATTTGCCCGACGCGTGCAGAACTATAACGGCGGCATCCTGCCGGCAAATCCTAATCCTCAGATCTTTGACCGCTTTGCGATCGTGCTCGTAAATTCACTCAATACGGACCTTGACAGTGACAACGAAGGCGACGACAGTTTTGATGTGCTGACCGAAAACACGCCGTTCATCGGCGTCGCTAGCCAAAGCCGCAGCAAATCGGTGATCGCGTATTACGGCATCGAAAATCACTCGAAGTGGATCTTTACACCGCTGTTTCGTGGCACGGGCATGAGCAGTTTTGCTCCGCTACGAGGGCCGTCGTCGGTCAACAGTACGCCGCGCTAGCCTCCGGGCAGCACAATTCTACGGTTTCATCCGCTTTTCTTTCTTTGTGCAGGCCGTCGGATCGATCGTTGAAGCGCCGTTAGCGATCTTCCAGCCTGCACCTGTCCGCACGAGATTGAACTGATTGATACCGCAGTGCGACAGCTTGCCGTTGGCAAAGAACACGTATCGGCCCCAGACCATTGCCCAGTCGCCGCTGACCTCGACATCAGGCTTGTACATCACTTCTTTGGCCGCACCGGGCTTGGTAAAGAACTTGGTGAATGTCTCGCCGTTGATGACGCTGATCTTCGTCTTGCCGTCCTTCATCTTCTGGATAGCGACGAGCTGATTCTCGGCTGTTCCGGTAGCGATGATACCCGCAGCGTTCGCGGCGGCCATTTCATGAAACAGTTTGTTAACAACGGCTAACGCGTTTTTGGCGTCGTCATTCTGCCCAAAACCGGTTGCTGCGAACAGCATCAACACGAGGATGAGCGTACTCAGTTTCATGTTTTTTTCCGCGGTTAACAAGGCAACGTCGCCGCGGCCCGTCTTTACAGTATTTGTAGATATTTGGGATACCATTGTGCGTATAATACGCGATTGACCGGACAAGGGTTTCGGTCAACCTGATCGCTCGCCGATAATGTCCCATATGGAATGGAACTTCATCGTCCTTATGGCTCTTGCCCCATTGCTGGTTATTGTAGGCATTTTCGGCTTTGTCATCCCCGAAAACAAAAGCCTGACCAGCGGTGCTCCTGCCTACAATCTATTCCACATCGCGTTTGGCGTCATTGGTGTTGTCGTGCTCCTGACGGCTAGATCTTATCCTATTCGGGCATTCAATATAGGGTTTGGGCTGGTCGATCTTTATCAGGCGGCAGCGAGCTGGGGCGGGCTATTTCCGCATAAACTATTCAAATGGAAAAAGACCGATGACGTTCTGCACGTAGTCGTCGCCTTGGGCTGGTTGCCGTGGGAATGTTCGCTTCTTAGGGCTTCTTGTATTCCGGTATTTTGGACAGGTCGAGCGCTCCGGGCTCGGCGAGATCGTTTCTCACAAGCAGCATCAGATCGACACCGGGCCGCAGTGGATATACGCCGGCAAACTTATAGTGGCCGGAATACTTTTGGGCGACGATCGTGTCCTGATCGCCCTTCTTCGCCACGATCATCTCAGCGGTACTGGCATCGACCGGGCGGCCCTGGAAATAGGCCTTGCCATAGTCTTTGACATACCAGGTCATCGGCCAGTAGTCGGGCGAGACGATCTCGATCTGGGCGTCCTTGCCCTTGCCGCTCTTGTCGGCGTAGCGTTCGATCTCTCGGATCAGATCGAGAAACTCACGACGCGTGTGGGCATAGACATATGGCATCTCGTCGTTGTCGTACTTGACGAAATTTAGCTGATACGTCTGGTAGCCCAAGACCCCAACCGAGATGATACCGAGAACCGCGCCGAGAAACCGTAGCCGGTTGTCTCGCGATCCGATCAGTTCATTAAGCCCGTAGCCCGCCGACAGGCACATCGGCAGCAGGAAGCTGAGGGCCAGCCAAGGCGTCTTGTAGGGAATGATCGTGTAGGCCGCAAACAGGCCAAAGCTCCAGAATCCCGCGAAGATCGCAAACCGGTGCTTTGCCTTTACCCACGCGACAAGGGCTCCGAGAAGCGACAGAATCACGATCGCCGATTCGATCTTCATTCCCCATTTGATGTAGCCAGTCCAGCCGTGCATCGTATGGTCGCGGCTGCCAGTTTTGGTCCAGATCGCGTACGCCTCAAACGCCTTTTTCCAGCCCTCGGCATAGGTAAAGAAGGATGTAAAGAACAGCAGGCAGAGATAGACGAATGTTATGACGATTGCGGCGGCGATCATTATCGCGTTTCGGTTGTCGCCAAGAGCTGTGCGGAAATTGGCCCATGTCAGAGCAACCGGCTCGTTGATATCCGATTCATTCGAGCGCCGTTGTGCAAAGAGGAACAGCAGCCACGCAGCGACGGCGGCCGCGATCATACCAACGATACCGACAAAAAGTAACGTCTCCGGCGGGCGGCCTGTCGGCATAAAGGCGTCAAACAGCCATTTATACGCATCACCGAACATTCCTGAAAGGAACAGAAAGATAACCGCGAGGCCCGTTACGGCGAGAGCGAGATTGAATCGGTTCCTGTCCAGCGTAGCGTCGGGCATTATTCGCCGCCAGATCCAAACGCTGACGCACGCGATCAGCATTGTGCCGAGTGTGATAAAGGCCGTCTCCTTTGTCGCGAAGAACATCGCTACCGATGCTGACGCCAGGATCATGTAGATCGGCCGCCCATTGTCCCAGTTCAACAGCCATCTGATCACGAGATAGGTCAGGAAAGCCTCGACGACAAAGAAAAGAATTCCAAAGCCCCACAGGGTCGCAGAACTGTCACCGCCAAGAAAGGTTGACAGCTTGACGGTTGAGGGCGCATAGCAGACGAGTAGAATCAGAGCTGTCCATGCGATGGCGTAAATGCCGGCCCGTTGTTTTTCGACAAAATAAACTACCGCGACCGCCAGCGCGATGCCGAGAAACACAAAGAAGATCTCGTGAATGAAATACCGCGAGATAAAGACCATTCCCGGCGAAATGGCCAGGAAGAGGGCGGCCATCAGGCTGCCGACACGGCCGATATAGCGTTTGAGAAAGAAGGCAAGCAAGACCATAAGCACGCCAAAGATGGCCATGCTCGCACGGACGGGTATCGTTTCAAGGCCAAAGACCTTGGCAAATGCCAGCGAAATAAAATACAGCGTCGGGCCGTGATAATTCGTCGGATCGTAGCGATAAGTGCCGTCCAGAAATAGCGTTCGCAGGAAGAAGCCGTTCACGCCTTCGTCGTGGTGGAAAGGCTTGAGACTGAGTTGCCAGAATCGCAGGAAGATCGAAATAAGTGTGATCACCCCGGCCGCGACGAACCAATGCTGGTCTGTCAGCCATTCATCGACGGATCGAGAAGCCGTGGGCTGCCGTTTTGGTTTTGGCTGCGGGGTGACAGCCTGCGGGGATTGCGCTGCCGCGGCTACGCGCGGCTGTCCGGACGGCTTTTTGCCTTTCTTTTTCTTGCTCATTTGACCTTATACACCCGATACTGGCCAGCCTCGGCCACAAGCGGGTATTTTTTGAAGAATTCCTCGTTTGCCTTGAGTGTGTTCTTTTCCTCAGGCGAAACGAGGACATAATCAATATTGTATTGCCGCAGCAGCATCTCGGCTACTCCACCACCCTCATAGATGCGTTTGACATCAGCCTCGCGGGCGAAAGCGTTAATGCCATGCGAGAAGAGGTGTCCTGTATAACGCATAAGCGATTGTCGCCCTGTGAGCACGATCGGCGTGTTATAGATCGGTGCGTTCAGGAACAGGGAAGTTTTGTCCGTCTTTTGCCTTATCTGGTCAGCGATCCGAACGGCGTCGGGCTCAAAGACCCTTGTCTTCACAGTGCCCGACGCTGTCCGCCAGACGTCCAGTGAACCCGCGAAGGTCAGCGAGAACAGCAACAGGGCTGCGGCGATCTTTGTCAGAGTGTTCTTTTGCCACAACCACGCGATCGCAAACGAGATAAAGATGATCGAGCCGATGTGCCAATAGACCAGTATCTTGATATTGTCCCAAACCCACGGCGCGAGCTTTGCCACGTTGCCGAGAATAAAAAGGAACGCGAACGGAATGTAAAAGAGGAGCAGCGGAATCGGATTGATTTGGACGGCGGCGTTCTTCTTTTTTGTGTTTTGCTCTAGTGTCGCGGTCGGGCGGTTGCTCCAGTACCATAATGCTAAACCGGTAAATAACAACGGAATCGTCAGGCTCGTATTCTTGAACCAGAACCAGAAGAAATTGTCGGTTCGCTTGTCCCAGCCAAATTCCCAGCCAAAAAAGCTCGTCGTGTCGCTCGCGCTGCCGGTCATCGTCCACGCCAACAGCGGGACAGCAACAACTGCGACGCCCACGCCAAAGGTAATCCATTCCATCCAGCGAGAAGGACGTAGAATGAACAAGAATGCCGTAACGATAAATAGCACCGCCAGGCTGTGCAGGTGTATCAACGGCAGCGTTCCGGCAAGCAGCCCCACGACAAAGATGGGAAAAGGAAAGTTCGCGAACGAGAACTTGCCACTCTTCCCTTCTTTCACATCTTCACTTGTGAATATCCGCCACAGCGAGCCGAGGACCAGAACCACCAGCGGCAGGCCGAGCAGCATACTCCGCTGCGTGATAAACAGCACGACCATGGAATTGCCCCAGCGAAACTGTTCGCCGATCGTATAGTCGCGCGGCAGGGATGACAAAATGCTGATGATGCCCTTGCCAGATGTGTCAACATCGCCAAGGAACCACAGGAACCCGAGGCCGCCGCTCAGGAATAGCAGGGCAGGAGCGATACGTCCCGCCAGCTTGTTCGCGGTTACGCGGGCGACGAACCTCTCGAGCAGGACAAAGAGCGAGAATGTCCACAGGACATTTTGCGTGACAATGGCGTCGCGGTAGCTGACGCCGAGCTTTACGAAGCAAGCCGAGACAAAGTCGGTGATGAACGGATAGGCGTATTTTGCTCCGGCCCAGATTGGGTTGTCGGGCGGGAATTTCGCCCCCTCGCTAAAGCCGAGGATCGCGCCGATGTGATACGGCAGGTCACCGAGGTTTTGTGAGCCGCCGGTGAAGATGCCTTCACTCGTCTGATAGACCGTTTGACCAAAAAAGAACCAAAAGAGCAGGAAAAAGAAGGCGTAATAGATGAAACCAAGAGCTTTCCTTATGTTTGCACCGTCGAGTCTTCCTTTGGCCCGGTCGCGATCCCGCTTAAACCTCTTTGCCGTATCTTGATATTTGATGAGGCCAAACAGGGCCGCAGTCGCAGCCAGAGCGATGACCACCGACGCCGCGCTGAATCCGATCGCATAAGAAATAACAAACGCTGCGATACCAAAAACGGCCGAACCGGCGACACAGCCTGCCGCCAAACGCCAGAGCAAAGGCTCGTCGTCTGTTATTACATACGTCAGCATCATTCCCGCCGACGCGATCAGCAAAAGGAGCAGCAGAGATACCAGCATAATAAGCAAGCGGGACTATTAGATAACTTACTTTAATTTGCCGAAAAAACGCAATTAACGCTGATATCAACAGCGTGTGTTATAGTGTCGGTCTCGAGGACGAAGGCACATGCCATTTGACGAAGAACTGCTCAACAAGGCACTCGAACTAGCGACAGAGTGGGGCGAGAATTTTCGCCAGCCCATCCATGACCGTATTCGTCTCACCTATCCGGAGTTGACTGACGGCGAGATCGATGAGCTTACGATGATCGTTCACCGTGCCGAGAGCCGCATCTACGCACTCGCCGAGGACGAAATGGCAGGCAAGCTGTCGGAACACGAGATCGTCCCTGCGGCACAACGCGAGTTCGTCTGGCTCAACGAGACGAATGCAGGCCGTCTAAAGAACATCGGTATGTATTACGCACGCCGATAGGCTACGCTCGCCTTTCACTTTTCCACTTTTTCTCTGTAGTATTAGGTCTTTTGGCCTTACGGGCCGATCGACAACCTTATGCTTCAAGCCGGTATCGTTGGCCTGCCCAACGTCGGAAAATCGACACTCTTCAATGCCCTGACCGCTCAGGAGACGGCGTTGGCGGCAAATTATCCGTTCGCCACGATAGAGCCCAATGTAGGTGTCGTTGCTGTCCCCGACGAACGCCTGGCTATGCTCGAAAAGCTTCATAACGCGCAAAAGCAAGTGCCCGCGACGGTCGAATTCCTCGATATCGCAGGCCTCGTGCGAGGTGCTTCAAAAGGCGAGGGCCTCGGCAATCAGTTCCTCGCAAACATCCGTGAGACACACGCCGTCATTCAGGTCGTTCGGTGCTTCGAGGACGAGAACATCATCCATGTCGAGGGAAGCGTCGATCCGATCCGCGATATCGAGACGATCCAGATCGAGCTTGCCCTCGCCGATCTCGCATCTGCGGAAAAACGCCGCGACAAGGCCATGCGCGCTGCTAAGGCCGGCGATAAGGATGCTAAACGCGAGCTTGAAATCCTCGACAAGATTCAGCCGGTTCTCGAAGAAGGCCGCCCCGCGCGAGCGGCCTTACTCAATGATGATGAAAGGGCGATCGTTAGGCCGTGGTTCTTTCTCACCACAAAACCAACCGTTTACGCCGCCAATGTTGATGAAGCATCGCTCGCCGACCCGGACGGCAATCCGCATGTCACTGCAGTCAAAGAGTATGCGGCAAAGGAAAACTCCGATGTCGTTATCATCTGTGCCAGACTCGAGGCCGAGCTTGTCGCTCTACCGCCGGAAGACCGGACCGAGTACCTGAAAGACCTCGGGCTCGCGTCATCCGGCGTAGATGAACTCATCAAAGCCGCTTACCATATGCTCGGCCTGATGAGCTTCTTAACGGCAGGCGAGAAGGAAGTGCGCGCCTGGACGATCCCGATCGGGACAAAGGCACCGCAGGCTGCCGGAGAGATACACACGGATATCGAACGCGGCTTTATCCGTGCCGAGATCGTCTCTTACAACGACCTCGTCGCCTGCGGCAGCCGCAAAGCTGCCGCCGATAAGGGCCTTGCCCGCCTTGAAGGCAAGGAATACGTGATGCAGGACGGCGACGTGGTCGATTTTCGGTTCAACGTATAGGGCTGATCGTGATCGAGGCCCATTTTCTTTAGTAAGCCGGCGTCTGGAAAGTGCGCGTCTCGATTGCGTCCTGCAGATCCTTTGAAAGATCACTCAACAGATCGTAGCCTGTTCGCTGTTCAATATTGCGGACAGTCGTAATGTAGTTTTGCCAGCGGATGTCCGCTATACCGTTTTCATTCGGCATATCTACAGCGATGACGCGCGTAGCGGCGGTGATCTCGTTACTGCCGGGACGCAGAAGAACGATGACCTTCCATAGGTTTGTCGGAATGGTGATGCGGCCGCGAATACTGCCTTTTTCTCCATAAACACCCGCGATCACATAGGCGTCCTTCCGACGGCGGACCGTTCCGCGGATGTAGGATTCGAGCTTGTTCCACGGATATTGATTGAGGTCAGGAGCCTGCGGAACGATATTTGTCATTAGGAAGGTGTCCGCCATCTTGCGTTCGTCGGCAAAACGATCGGCTGCCGGCACCATGTGGCCCCGGTCATAACCGCTGCCCGCGTAATCGTAATACTGAATGCGGCGGAAGTTCGGCGGTAGGGACATATCCGGCTTGAAGAGCGGTCGCTCGCGGCGTTTTCCGAGGTCGGCTACGGTCGTTCGCCATGCGATCCAGTTGAGCGCTCCGCGCGAGTTGTTATAGGAGAGCGTGAGATCACCGTGGTTCATAAGGAAATTATCCATGTTGGCGGGGTCAGCAGTCGCATTTGACGGGTTGCCAAACGGCAAGTGAGTATCGGCGGCAGTCGTAGGTCGCGGCGGCGACGCGTCACCATGACGCCGTTCATCGACGAGTCCGCAGGCCGTCGCGAGCGTCAACAAAAGAATCCCAATGGTCGCCCTCTGCATTCTGGCTGAAAGTCTAGCAGAAAGCGCCTAAGCCTAACGCTGCGCGATACGTTAAACTGTAGATCGTGGGCGAGAAAATACACATTACGGGCCTGGATCGCGGCGAGTTAGAGGAGTTTGTCCTCTCGCTAGTCGAACCAAGATACCGCTCAACCCAGATTTTTAAGGCGGTGCATCAGCGACGGCTTCGCTCGTTTGATGAAATGAGCGATCTGCCAAAGAAATTTCGCGAGAAACTCGCGGGAGTCGCTGATATTGCTCGCTTAAGCGTTGAATCGCGATACGTCTCGACCGACGGGACACGACGCTATTTGATGAAAACAATCGACGGGAGGCCAGTTGAAACTGTTTTCATTCCAACGGAGGGTCGAGATACGATCTGCTTTTCGTCGCAATCGGGCTGTCCGCTCAAATGCGATTTTTGCCTGACAGCAAAGCTGGGCCTGCTGCGCAACCTGACTGCCGGCGAGATCGTCGAGCAGATAATTATTGTGCTGAATGACGTTTACGGCGTCGGGTCCGAGACGCCGTACGGCACCAATCTGGTCGGCATGGGGGCGGGCGAGCCCTTTATGAATTTTGATGATC
>JAGOWF010000279.1 GCA_018060305.1 Pyrinomonadaceae bacterium | reverse complement strand
TCTGGTCATCACGCCAGTGGAGGCCGGCAAAATTTGGCAGATCCGCCTTTTTAATGTCTGCAATATCGAGGGCCTTGTTATATTTCTGGACCGTCTCGGGATCAAGCTTTCGAGCGAGCGGGACAAAGCGTTTCCTGTCCTCCTTCGCCTGTTTGAGCTGCATCGCGAGCGTCGGGCCGTCGAGCTTTAGAACTTTTGCAATTTCCCGAGCCGCCGAAGCCACATCACCGATCTCGGTCGCGTCGGCATATAGCGTCTTTACCGGCAGGCTCATCGCCAGCGTGCGTTCGTTACGGTCAAATATCGAGCCGCGCAGCGTCCTCGCCTGCTTGACGTCTTGGCGCAGGTCAACCGCGCGTTCCTTTAGCCACGCGTGCTGCGTGATCTGCAAATGCACCAGCCGGGCGCTGATGCCCGCGATCCACAGCGCAAAGAACGCGACAACAAGCATGAACCGCGTAAATGCGATCTGTCTCCAGTTCTTCTTTTTTGCTCTTCTGGGTCGTCGCATGTGCCTATTCTGTCGCTAACGTTCGTTTTGCAAATGGTTTCGGCTGCTGCTTCTCGATCTTCGCGACCGCTGCGACTGACGAAGCCGTCGGCGCGGTCATTGAGGTTTTTACGACCAAAGTCGCCGCCGCGGGCTCGTCCTTGACCGGCGGCCCGGCCTTTTCACTGATCGTCGCCGGCACCTGCGACACCTCAGTCGGCGCGACTTCCGTCGGCTGCCCAACGCCCGCCTTCTGTGCCGCTTTTTTCAGTTCGGCGGGCGATAGAGACGTTTCTCTTGCCAGTAGTAGCCGCCGCTTCTCAGCCTGAAGATCATCTATCTGCTTTCGCAGCTTGGAGTTCTTCATCCCAAAATCCATCGAAGAAAAATGCTCCCGTGCGGCGAGAAAGAAGCCCGAGACCAGCACGAGGCCGCAGACGACCATCAACACAAACGTCCTGAAACGCCTTTTACTATTCACCTGCGTCACTGCCCGGCCGGTCCGTTTCTTTTTCATCATTTACCTCCGAATTTGGTTTCTTACGGCAAGCTCTCAGCTTTGCGCTCCGCGAACGCGAATTCTGCCTTATCTCCTCGTCGGTCGGCAGGATCGGCTTTCGCGTCAGAATTTCAATTTTTTCAACCGCCCCGCAGCGGCACACCGGCATTCGCGGCGGGCACGAACATTTGCCCGAAAGCCTTTGGAACGCCTGCTTCACGATCCTGTCCTCAAGCGAGTGGAACGTGATTACCGCCAGCCGTCCGCCGTCGGCCAGCACCTCAACCGCGTCGTCCAAAAATCGCTCAAGGTTGTCAAACTCTTCGTTTACGGCGATCCGCAACGCCTGAAATGTCCGCGTCGCCGGATGCGTCCGATCTTTCGGGCTCTGGCGCACGGCCCTCTTCACCAGATCGGCCAGATCGAGCGTCGTCGTGACCGGTCGGCCCTCATTGCGTCGGTTGACGATCCAGCGGGCGATCTTTCGCGAGGCACGCTCCTCGCCATAGCGGTAGATGATGTCCGCTATCTCGGCCTCATCCAGTGTCGCGAGCAATTCGGCCGCGGTCTCTCGGTCGGAATCCGCGTCCATCCGCATGTCAAGCTCGGCGTCATGCCGCAGGCTGAATCCGCGCGACGCCGAATCAAACTGCAGCGACGAGACGCCAAGGTCAGCCAGTATCCCGTCCGGACGGCCCCAATCCAAGTTGTCAATGATCTCGGCTATGGCCGAATAATTTGAGTGCACCAGCCGCACTCGGCTGCCGAATCGTTCCAGCGGTTTCCCGGCGGCCGCCAGAGCCTCGCGGTCCTGATCGATCCCGATCAACCGGTTTTCGGCGTTTGCATCGAGTATCGCCTCGCTGTGGCCGCCAAGCCCGACCGTCGCATCGACGTAAAGTCCCGACTTTTCAATATTTAACAGCTCAAGCGATTCTCTGAGCAGGACTGGAACGTGACCGATATCGGTGTTTTCGTCCTGCATATAGTGCCGAATATTTTCGACAAAAACGTCCCGGCGCCTGCTTCAAAGGCGTTTAAGATACTTAAGCACTTCGTTTAGAGTTATCGTTGCTTTCCAAGCTTCCCTTGGAAAATGACCTAATACAATAGGCATTCTAGACCTGTGGCGCGCACGTGTCAAGAAAATATTTAAGAATCTTCGTTAATCATGCGCTTAATAAAGTTGGGGTGACAAACCTGCCGTCTCGAGGGGCGCAGTTGACCTTGCTTGCCGTTTACTGTTCACTATTCACTGTTCACTGTTCACTGTTCACTGTCGATGGACCCACTCCTCATTCGTCTCATCATCTTCGGCCTGTGTGCCGGTGCCGCGAATATTCTCGGCGGCGCGATACTGTTCCCTTCGCAGCTCCAACGGAACTATCGTAAATATCTCAAATATCTTCTCGCCGTAGGCGCCGGTTTCATGCTCGCGGTCACGATATTCGAGATACTCCCGCGAAGCATCGAGCTTTGGCAGGCGACGGATCGCGGCCGCGACGCGCTTTACGTCCCGATGATGCTGTTTATGGGCGGCTATCTGTTGACGCAGTTTTTTGAGCACACGGTCGCGCCGCATATACATCTCGGCGAAGAGATGCACTGCGACGACGAGAGCCACGGCCACGAACTGATCCCGACACGTTCGGCATACACGGCTGTCGCGGGGCTGCTCGTTCACACATTCTTTGACGGAGTTTCGATCGCGGCCGCGTCGCAGATCGATCTAAAGGCGGGCCTGTTGGTCTTTATCGCCGTCTTTCTGCACAAATTCCCGGAAGGTTTCACCATCGGCTCAATGGTCCTCGCTGCCGGCAAAGGCTCGCGGCAAGTCCTCGCCTCGACCTCTCTCATCGGCCTCGCAACATTCGCAGGTGTGATGTTCTTTTATTTCTTGGGATCGGATCTCGGCTTCACCGCCGCCTACGCACTGCCCATCGCGGGCGGCGTCACGCTCTACGTCGCCGCGAGCGACCTGATCCCCGAGGTCAACCACCACGGCGGCAAAAGCCCGCTGGTCTCAATATTCGTCTTCGCCGGCGTCGCCCTCTTCTTCGGCAGCCAGCAACTCCTCCACGCGATCATGAATTAATGGAGATAGCTCCTATCGTCGGAACGCGGGCACCTCGCCCGCGTGTGCTTCTGTCGGAACACGGGCACCTTGCCCGCTCGTATCGCCTGACAGCCTTCAGTTCGATCGCCGTTGCATTATTGCCGTTGCATTATTGCCGTTGCATTATTGCCGTTGCATTATTGCCGTTGCATTATTGCCGTTGCATTATTGCCGTTGCACTATTGCCGTTGCCTTCAGGCAACGGTTGGCCGGGACAATGGAATCGGGCTTTAGCCCAACCCGACGGTTGGGCTAAAGCCCGACAGTTGTTTGAACCTTTAACCGTTGGCTAAACCCAACGGCAATTGTGAGTTGGCTTGTTCGTGTCCCCACTCAAATCAGAACCGGGAGCGGTAGCGACCGGATTCCTTTCGCGATTGGCTATTCCCACCTTAAAGAATCCGGTCGCTACTGCTTCTCGTTCTGAATTGTCCGTTATCCGTTATCAGTTATCAGTTGCCGTAGGCAGCCGGTGTTGGTTTATCGCCG
>JAGOWF010000278.1 GCA_018060305.1 Pyrinomonadaceae bacterium | reverse complement strand
GCTGCGAGCGTGAATTCGCCCTGTCGAAATGGTAGAGTTTTCATACGCTAAAAAGCGATCTGTGTTTGTCTATGCAAGAGATAACAGCCACTGAACTAAAGGCGAAGATGGACGCCGGCGAGGACATTCAGTTGATCGACGTCCGTCAGCCCGACGAGAACGCCTTTGCTCGTATTGAAGGAGCCAAGCTCATCCCGCTTGGCGAGGTCATTGCGCGAATGAGCGAGATCGACGCATCGCGCGAAACTGTCGTCCATTGCAAAATGGGCGGCCGCAGCGCAAAGGCGATAATGGCATTGATGCAGGCGGGCTTTGCGGGCAGCTTGAGTAATCTCGTCGGCGGCATTACAGCATGGTCGAACGACGTTGATCCGCGCGTTCCGAAGTATTGATCAGAACCGACTGCATAAGCCGGCGGCCAGTTCGACGCGGGAACAGAAAGCCCTTGCCCTGATTCGCTCGCAAATTCATTTCTAAGCGAATTTCAGTGCAAGAAAGCCTGATCACAATCGCCTACATCGCCGCAGCGTGTTTATCCTGAGCCGTGGGCGGGCAATGACAGATATTTTTGTCGATTCTGCGGCCAAAGCATATACTCGAAATGTATGGATTATCGAGATTACATAACAATTGAACCTAACAAACGCGGTGGCAAACCCTGTATACGCGGGCTTAGGATCACGGTTTACGAAGTTTTGGAGTACCTTGCTTCTGAGATGACCGTTGAAGAGATACTGGAGGATTTTCCTGATCTTACGAGGGACGATCTGAAGGCGGCGATAGCATTTGCGGCGGATCGCGAGCGGAGATTGATGCAGGTGCCGGTTGCTGCGTGAAGTTATTGTTTGACGAAAATCTGTCGCATCGTTTGGTCGAGAACCTGTCCGATCTTTTTCCCGGATCAACGCATGTTCGTCTTGTCGGCTTTGAGTCAGCCGAGGATCCAAAGGTCTGGCATCTGGCGGTCGAAGAAGATTTTGTGATCGTCTCGAAAGATTCAGATATGCACGACAGGAGTTTGTTGTTCGGTTTTCCGCCAAAAGTGATCTGGATACGACTCGGAAACTGTTCAACTCGGCAAGTAGAAAATCTCATCCGTCTCGAAGCTTCTAAGATCTCTGAATTTGTCCAAGACGTTTTCGCGTCGTTCCTTACATTGTCCTAAATGCAACAGAGCCTGAGCACCATTGCCCACTTCGCCGCGAGTGCGTTGTTTATTCTGAGCCTTGGCGGGCCAGATCGATGCCGTCCGCGAGACGAACTATTCTCATTCCGTCCTCGGCGACGGTGCGGCAGGACATGACCGCCTTTTCTTTATCGCCGTTTTGCAGCCAGACTTGGCAGTTGAGGCAGTCGCCGTTCCAGCAGAAATCGCCGTAGGAAATACTCTCCATCGACAAGAACTGAAAGCAACGCAGCAGCGAATTGTTTTCGGGCACCAATCTCCGCTTGCCGAGGATCTCGATCTCGACGAGGCGTTCGTAGGGCTGGAAGATATCCGGAAATGTCATGATAAGCCTTTGGCTAGATTATCTTATCCAAAAGGTGTAGCTTTTAGGAATGGCGATAGTAATGTACACCAAGCCCGGATGTCCGTACTGTCAGCAGGCGCGTGACCATTACAACTCACGCGGGATAGGGTTTACGGAATACGACGCTCAGACAGACAAGGGCAATCAGCGCGAGATGCTTGCCATTACGAACGGTGACCCGACGGTGCCGGCGATCATCGAGGACGGTGTCTGGAAGCAGTCCGGCTGGGGCGATCCGCTGCGTGGCTGAACGGTCCATCCGTAGGTTTGGCAGGTTGTCGGACGAAACAAATGCAAAATAAAAAATGCAAAGTGCAAAATGCACTCGTGCATCAAGTCTTTTAGAATGGGCAAAAGCGCGGCGATGTTAGCGGCGTTTTTATTCTGCATTTTGCATTTTTAATTCTGCATTTTGCTTTTTATGGTCGGTTCGCAGATCAATCAATACAAGATCCTGGAAAAGATAGGCTCAGGCGGTCAGGGAACCGTTTATAAGGCCCTCGACACCAAACTCAACCGCCAGGCCGTCATCAAGATCCTCCCGCCTGACCTCACGAAAAAGACCGCAAATTTCAAACGCTTCGAACGCGAAGCACAGCTTTGCTCCCAGCTTGATCATCCGAACATCTGCACGATCTACGATTTCAGCGATTCCGATGGCGTCGTCTATATTGCGATGCAGTACGTCGAGGGCAAGAATGTGCGTCAGCTTGTCGCCGGTCGGCCGCTCGAATTAAAGAGCGCGTTGTCGATAGCGATACAGGTCTGTGATGCGTTGGCGTATGCCCATTCGAAAAACATCATTCATCGCGACATCAAGGCGGGCAATGTGATGGTCACCGAGTCGGGGCAAGTAAAGATCCTCGATTTTGGCCTCGCAAAACTGCTCGAGGACGAGCAGATCCAGCAAAACGAAGGTGTTGACAGCACCGAGATCACCGAACTTGGCATTCCATACGGCACGGCGACCTATGCCGCGCCCGAACAGGCGCGCGGCGAGCGTGCGGACGAGCGTTCGGACATCTTTTCGACAGGCATTCTGCTATACGAGATGCTGACGGGCATCTGGGCATTTCAGGGGAAAACCGTCATTGACGTGCGGCATCAGGTGCTCTACGGCACGCCAAAACCGCTCGCCGAGATGCGAAAGGATCCGCTGCCGACGCAGATCCAGCAGATAATCGACAAGGCCATGCAAAAGGCCCCGAAGGACCGTTATCAAAAGATCGCCCAAATGCGCGACGACCTACGAGCGGTGATGCAGCAGGTCGCCGGGGCACAAGTGATGCCGGGCGACACGTTCATGCCCGCCCACGCCGATGGCAGCACTGTAAAGCGTGTGCTCAATTGGTTTACGGGCAGATCGACTCCCGAGGCGACAAGCTCGCAATCATTCCCGTCACAGATCTCAGCGTCGAGTCAGCCGTCATTCGCGCCGGATATCTCGATGACCGCGACCGGGACCGAGAAAAAGAGTGTGGCGATCTTGCCGTTCCAAAACCTCAGCCAGGACGCCGCCTCGGCGTTCTACGAATTTGCCCTGGCGGACTCGGTTATTACCGAACTTGCTCAGATCCGCTCGATTATTGTTCGCCCGTCGTCGGTGATCGCAAAATACCAAGGCAAAGATATCGACCCACGCGAGGCCGGCAAAGAACTCCGTGTTCACGCCGTTCTGTCGGCGGGATTTATCCGAGCAGGCGAGAAACTGCGCGTGACGGCCCAGCTACTCGATGTCGTCACCGGCGATATCCTCTGGTCGGATCGCATCGACGCCGAGGGCAGTGACATTCTCGCATTGCAGGACGGCATAGCCCATCGCATCTTAGAGGGCCTAAGGCTCGAACTCACCGATCTCGAGGCTGAGAAACTAGGCAAACGCGCGACCGACAATGCAGAGGCGTGGGAAGAATACCTTCGCGGCCGTGACCATTTTGGGCGGTTTATCTTTCGCACGATCGATGCCGAGGATTGCGATGCCGCTATCGCCTGTTTCAAACGCGCGATAGAGCTCGACCCGCATTTTGCCCTCGCTTATAGCGGCCTTGGCGCGTGCTATGCAAACCGCGTTTTCAAAGGGCT
>JAGOWF010000276.1 GCA_018060305.1 Pyrinomonadaceae bacterium | reverse complement strand
TGGGGGCGATGGTCGTATCGCAGCAGATCGACGCGATGCGTGCACTGGGAACATCGCCCGTCCGGCGGCTCGTCACGCCTCGGGTCGCCGCGCTTGTGATAACGCTCCCGCTATTGACGATCTCAGCGGACATGTTTGGGATGGTGGGCGGCGGCGTCGTTGCGAAGCAGCTTCACGGCCTCGATATCAACCTGTATATCTCTTCGGTCCGGACAGGAACGCACGTGGACGATCTGATCGCCGGTATGATAAAGCCGATTTTCTTTGGTCTGATCATCGGTGTAATTTCGTGTCACAAGGGGCTGACCACGAAGGGTGGAACCGTAGGTGTCGGCGAGTCAACAACACAGGCGGTCGTGGCCTCATCGATCAATGTGATTATAGCGGACTTTTTTCTCTCGAAGCTGCTTCAGGCAAGCCTGAGCGGAACCGTGTTCTAGGTTGATATCTATGGCCCCTTCAGTCGACACAACGCCGGCTATCGAGTTTCGTAATGTCGATCTCGCCTTCGACGACCAGGTCATTCTTGACGATATTTCGTTCTCGGTGCGCCGGGGCGAGAGCAAGATCGTCCTCGGCGGTTCGGGCACCGGTAAATCGACCGTCATCAATCTCGTTCTGGGTCTCATCAAGCCGGATGCGGGCAGTATCTTTGTTGACGGCGTAGATGTGACAGCGCTCGACGACATGGAACTGACGCAGGTTCGCAAAAAGATCGGCATGGTGTTCCAAGAGGGAGCCCTGTTCGATTCATTATCGGTTTACGACAACGTCGCCTATCGTCTGCACGAGGCTGGCGTCGATGAGGACGAGGTGGCCGACGAGGTTGAGCGAATGCTTAGATTCGTCGATCTTCAGGACGCGATCGACAAGATGCCGGCCGAGTTGTCCGGCGGCATGCGACGACGCGTGGGCGTAGCGAGAGCGCTTGTTGGCGATCCGACTGTTATCCTCTTTGACGAGCCTACTGCCGGGCTCGACCCACCGACCTCTCGGACGATCTGCGAACTTGCTATTAAGCTTCGCGACATTGAAGATGTATCATCGATATTTGTAACTCACGAGATGAGCAATCTTGAATACCTAACCGGCGAGTACGCCGTTCTCACCGATCAAGGTGATGTAGGTTTCGAGGTTGAGGGCTCAAGCTGGTGCCTTCTGAACACAGAGGTGATGATGCTCCGCGATGGCAGCATTATCTTCAGCGGTCGTGAGGACGAATTGCGAAGAAGCCCTGACCCGTATATCAAGAGATTTTTGCGTATTAAATGATCGCTTATGCCCAGCCGCCAGCAAAATTTGAGATTGAGCGAACTTAAGGTCGGCATCTTTATGCTCGGGGCCCTTCTCTTGACTGGATTCCTCATCCTCAATTCCAGCGGAAGCTTTAATCCGTTTGAGAAGAAGATCAGCCTGAAGGCGAGGTTTGTTAGTGCTGACGGGCTTCATGAGGGGTCTGACGTCCAGTTGGCGGGAGTTTCGATAGGTAAAGTTAAAGAAGTCCGTTTCCTGCCGCCCGATACAGAGGGAGGCGAGAGGATCGAAGCCTCGTTCGCGGTCGTCGCGACATTTGATAACAAACCAATAAGCGAATTGATCCGCTCAGACTCGACTGCAAACCTCGTCGCAACCTCGGTGCTCGGCAACGATAAGATGATCAATATCACACCCGGCACATCGAAGGGCCAGGCGATCGAGGCAAACGGCCTGCTACCGTCAAAGGCTGAGGTCTCGCTAAACCAGCTCACCGCGACAGGCAGCGATCTGTTTACGAAGATCAACAAACTTGCTGGCCCGGCGAATGAGATCCTCGAGAAGGCGAATAACGGCGAAGGGACACTCGGCCGGGTGGTTAATGACGAAACGCTCTATGAAAATCTGGACGGTGCCGTCGCCGAGACTAAACAGACGATGGCCCGGCTCCAGACAACGATCGATCGCATCAACCGTGGAGAGGGCACCGCAGGCAAGCTCGTCAATGACCCGGAGCTCTACAACAGCCTCGATCGCACGATCCGCCAGCTCGAAGCGATCTCCGGCGACATTGAAGCCGGACGCGGCACGGCGGGCAAGTTCGTAAAGGACGAGGCACTCTACGCCGACACTCGTGCAGCCGTAACTGAACTTCGACGCTCGGCCGAGAAGATATCCTCGATAGCTGACGACGTAAAGTTCATCACCACGGATATTCGCGAGGGACGCGGAACCGCAGGCAAGATCTTTCGGGATGAACAGTTTTACACCGACCTGAAAGAAGCCATCAGCAAGCTCGGTTCGGCGTCAACCAGGATCGATTCACTCATCGCCAATGCCCAGGCCGGCAAGGGCACGATCGGCCGGCTGGTGACAGATGAGACGCTCTACAACAGTATCAATCAAACGGCCAACAACGTCGCGACATTTACGGGCGAAGGGACGAAACTGCTTGATGACTTCAGGAAGAACCCAAAGAAATATCTGCGAATAAAGCTCGGACTATTTTGAGTAGACTGATCGGGCGATCAGAATCGAGATGAATTAAGAACGGGAATGGTGCTCAGGGCGAGACTCGAACTCGCACGGATTTCTCCACACGCCCCTCAAACGTGCGCGGCTACCAATTACGCCACCTGAGCTTAGAAGATCAAAGAACTACTTGTTTGCCGGTGCCTCGACATTTGCCGGAGCGACATTAGCGGCCGGTGCGGCGGTATTTGAGTTGCCGGCTTCCGCCACGTTCGAATTCGCGTTTGCTTCGGTCGCAGCGGTATTCGCGTTGGAATTCACATCCGTCGTCCCGACATTCGCATTTGAATTCGCCTCGGCCGTGTTCGTATTCGCATTAGCCTCGGCTGGAACTTCGGGGTTGCTCGAGAGAACTGACGTATTTCCCGTCAGGGCGGGCATCGAAAGCAACAGCGCCGATACCATAAAAACGCACGCCGCAACGATCGTTACCTTTGAGAGAACAGTGGTTGTCCCACGCGGAGCGAACGCCGAACTCGACACGTTGCTCGTAAAAAGAGCTCCCGCATCGGTCTTACCGGGCTGCAGCAATACTGCTGCAACCAGGAGCAGACAAGAAAGAAAAAAGACACCGTACAAAAAATAAACCATCTTAATAGTGAACAGTGAACAGGAAACAGTGAACCGCAAGAATGGTCACCTAACGTAGTTCACTATGTTTGCAAAACTCTCGGCCTCGAGGCTCGCCCCACCGACCAATGCTCCGTCAACGTCCGGTTGCCGCATTAACTCGGATATATTATCCGGCTTGACCGAGCCGCCATAAAGGATACGAACGCTATCCGAGACGCTTCGGCCATGCACTTTTTCAAGGCACGAGCGGATGTGCCCGTGCATTTCTTGAGCCTGTTCAGGCGTCGCGGTTTTACCCGTTCCGATCGCCCAGACAGGCTCGTAAGCGATAATGATACGTTCCATGTCGGCCACTGTCAAACCCGATAAGCCCGCCTCTAACTGGCCTTTGACGACGGCTTCGGCGTTGCCCGATTCTCTTTCGGCCAGGTTCTCGCCAACACAGACGATCGCCGTAAGACGCGCGGCAAGAGCGGCCTTCGCCTTCTTGTTGACCGAGTCGTCAGTCTCACCGTAGTACTGCCGACGTTCGCTGTG
>JAGOWF010000277.1 GCA_018060305.1 Pyrinomonadaceae bacterium | reverse complement strand
CGATGTGCCGCCCGCTTCTTTTTCAAGTTCGAGCACGACAAAGTCGTTGAAATTCTCTTTCTTCAACTTCCACGCAGCCGTCAGCCCCGCGATACCTCCACCGACAATAACGACCTTCTTCCTTTCCCAATTGTCGAATGGAACCTCATAGTTCGTTGGCGTTCTTAAGATGTGGCCAAGTTCAGTAGACTGTCCAACGATCTCGCCGTCCGGAAACCGGTGCGCGGTATTGCTACGACAGGCCGCATTCGCAATCGCGGCGCCGAGAAACGAACCGAGCAATTCTCTTCGCGACAAGTTCATTGTTCGAACCGCCGCCACTCGGTCTCGTAATAACGAACGAGTGCCTGATTATCGAGGCGGTTTATTTCGAGGTCCTCGTCCGGACGAGACGTGTCTGCGGGGAACTCGAAGAGCGACGTAAAAGTATCTTTGTTCAGGAACCTGAGGTCAACGCCGGACCGCGGCGATTGCGGGCTGTCGAATGGCTGGAGCTTTGCCAGGGCAAAGCCCCAGATGCCAAAGCTAGGCACTGTGGTCTGATACGGTTTGACCGTGTAGCCGCTGGCCTCTAGCGTTTTCATCACGCACCAGAAGGAGTTGCGAGCTATCAGCGGCGAAGTCGTCTGTATAACGACAGCCGAGTCAGGACGGATTTTGCCCTTGAGCATATTGTAGAACCGCGTCGTATAGAGTTTGCCGAGGGCGAAGTTATTAGGGTCCGGGAAATCGACAATGACAATATCGAACGGTTCGGCTGCTACGTTATCGAGCCAGACAAACGCGTCCGCGTTAGTGACGTGAACGCGCGGATCGTGGAGTGAGTTTTTGTTCAGCTCGCCAAGTGCCGCGACCGAATCGGCCACTCGGGTCATCTCGGGGTCGAGATCTACGAGCTGAACAAATTCGACCGTCTGGTACTTGAGCACCTCGCGAACGGCCAGGCCGTCGCCGCCGCCGAGAACGAGGACACGTTTGGCATCACCGTCAAACGCCGCAAAGGCCGGATGGACGAGAGCTTCGTGATAGCGATATTCGTCGAAGGAGTTGAACTGGAGATTCCCGTTGAGAAACAGCGAATATCCTGTCCGGCCGCGTGTTACGACAATGCGTTGATAGGGCGAGCTTTTGGCATATACGATGTTATCGACAAACAGGCCGTCTTCGGCCAGCGTTGTCAGTCGGTCAGCTTTTATCAGGCCGATGGCGAGAAGAACGATGACAATAAAGCCCTTGACGCGGAGGATCGTCAGTTTTCGGTTTGCTATCAGAGGTTCGAGCAGCCATGTTGCCCAAAGACCGACGCCTGCGTTGAGCATTCCAAAAACAAGCGACGTGCGGTTCAAGCCCAGTCGAGGGACAAGGAATATTGGGAAAAGAAGCGATGCGACCAACGCACCGACATAATCGAGTGCGAGGACGCGTGAGACAAGTTCCTTAAAATCCAGTTGATCCTTTAGGATCCGCATCAGCAGCGGGATCTCGAGGCCGACGAGCGTGCCGATGATAAAGACCATCGTGTAAAGGACGATACCGAAGTAACTTACATACGCAAAAGTGAGAAACAGCAGCGGTGCTGATGCTCCGCCAATGATAGCAACGGCTAGCTCAATATCTACAAATTTTTCGGCGATATTCTTGTCGATGAAGCGCGACAGATACGATCCGACGCCCATCGCAAACAGATAAACGCCAATGATCAGTGAAAATTGTGTTACGGAATCGCCGAGAACGTAGGACGAAACAGTAGCGGCCAACAGCTCATAGATCAGGCCGCAGGTGGCGATGATGATGACGTTGAGAAATAGTAACGGAGTCTGTTTCATTGGAATTCAAACAGGATACACGGGATGGACAGGATGATAACGCATTGATCCTGCTTATCCTGTCTAGCCTGTTTGAATCCTAATTTCCCTGGATCGCCGCTGAGACGATCATAGCGATCCCGATGATCAGAGCGCCTATAATGATCGCAAGCGCCGTGTTCTGGTCCTCTTCGATCTCCTTCTTGACCGAGAATGGCGCTACTATCACGACTATAAAGAAGGCGACAGCAAATACGATCAGCCCGATCGCAACGAAGATGATCGTGGTCGCGAGGACAGGCAAGAGTTCCTCCATCTTAACCACGAGGCCAAAGAACGAGACAATAGCTGCAAGATTCAACATCATTTTCCTCCACGAAATCCAGAATAAAAGAATGGTGTGCCGAGACGGGACTTACTGCCTGAATTAGCGAGCTCCCAGCCGAACCACGCAGACGAGACGTAGGCAAGCAATACGCCCGTGCCAAAGATCATGTATAGCTTCTTTAACATAGCTTAAATCACTCGGAATCACTCGAACCGGACGAAGAGCTGAACATGCTGTCCTTCCAGCGGCCTGATTCGAACGCAAACTTACGGAACAGCCCAAAGATCGGAACGATTATCAAAACGATAAGAGCACAGCAAAAATTGACGCCGCGATTCACGCCCTGCTCGACCTTGACCTGAACGGGCAGTTGGGCCTGCCAGTTTTGCCACGTTCCCTCCACCTTTACGGTATATTTTCCGCCTGAAACCGATGAAATGGTGGCGTCAGTAGATTTCGATCCTTCGGTCCATGCACCGTCGCTATCCGAGCCGCTGTAGTACTCGACCGGCACACCCACCGTCTCCGCAACCTGCTTAGTTTCCTCATTGACCAGATCAACATCCAGATCAGCCCATGAATTATCGACGGGTGCAGACGTCGTAATGCGTATATTGCGGCCACCCTTTACATCGAAAACCTGGCTGAACTGAGCCTGTGCCGCCGTGGCATTCGACATCGGCGGCAGCACGACCTCCTGGTTGAGAATAGTCGTTGAGACGCCGGTCAGCGGGATCATAAAGACCGCGACAACGAGCAGCAGCAGCAGCGGCAGCGCTCCCCATGTGTAATAGAACCGGCCGGTGAAAGGCTGATTTGGACCGACGCTCCACGGTTTTGGAAGGCCCTCGATGCCGAATGCCTTTTCGATCTCAGCGTTGGTCATGTAGGTGCCGACAGACCAGTTGATCTCGTTATCGGATATCTCTTGCGAGAGCATGAGCGGGGCAGCAACATAATCGACCGCGCGGACCGTCTCGCCCTGTTCGACACGCCAGTAAAATTCGCCCTTTACGTACTCAACGACCGCCGATGCATCCTGAAATATCTTGAACGTCCGGCCGGCGTATTTGGCAGTTTGTCCCGGACCGATCATTCCAAGCTGCTCGACCTCGGCGGGATTTACCGTCTCGACAAAGTTCCAGTGATTGTCCGAATGGACAAGCCATCGAAATCCGATCATCGGGTTGTAGAGCAGGTATTCGTGCCAGAAGTATTGAATGCCGTCCAGCGTCACGCTGCGAACTACCGCACCAATGATCTTGAACTTCACATCGCCCGGGAACGTGCCTTCCGCGCCGATGGGCGCAACAAAATCAGGCGCGTTCGGAGGCGGATTGAGGACGTGAAGATATGTGAGATTGCCCTGATTAACGTCGAGCAGCGAGCTGCAGTTAGGACACGTTACGCGTTCGGACTTGTCGGGAGCGATTAAATCGAGCGGGCCGCCGCAGTTCGGACAGCCCATACCTGCGGCCGAAA
>JAGOWF010000275.1 GCA_018060305.1 Pyrinomonadaceae bacterium | reverse complement strand
GGCCGAATAACGCTGTTTCACCGCGTAACGTTTCGCTCAGACTATCAATATGTTCCGTCCAATCGTCCCCTGGATACTCAAGGACATCTGCAAAGCTTGCCGGAAGCAGTGCAGACTCCTTCGAGAGCATGAATTCCGCGACCGCATCGACCGACTGAGCCTCGGCGTACCGCACTGGATCGGAGACATGCCTTTCACGCGTGATCTGGATCGTTTCTTCTCTCACTTCTTACGCTCCTCTGACCGGGGCTTCGCGAAAGCCGAAGCCGGCCGAACCTTTCTGCTCCCACATGTTGTCATCCAGCATCTGCATGGCCTCTTCACGATGAGACGGCGGAATGACGACGCGCTCATCCATCGTCGGCAACGAGGTGAGCCTATAGATAGCCTCGGCTTCGGCCTCATCCATTCCGCACGCATCGAGGGCTTGTTTTACGACCGCAGTATCAACATCGCCGACGGTTTCCAATCGCTTGAACATACGCACGGCGTATTGCTTTCGGAGTGCATAGCTGACCTGATCGGTATTGCCGGCCGAAAAGAGACTTGCTAAGTACTGAATCGGCAGGCGGGCCTTGTCGATCGGGCTAAATAGCTCCTCATTTGCTGCGTCATAAACGCCGTTCTCGGTCTTGGCCATCACAGGAAGTAGAGGTGGCACATAGAAAAGCATCGGCAGCGTTCGAAATTCAGGATGGAGCGGCAGAGCAAGCTTCCATTCCTTGACGTAACGATAGACCGGAGACCGCTCTATAGCCTCCAGCGTGCGTTCATCGATACCGTTCTCCTTCGCTTTTGCGCGGACGACAGGATCCCGAGGGTCAAGGATCAGATCACGATGAGAGTCGACAAGATCGTTATCGGCGACTTTCATCGAATCAACGAGCCGGTCTGCGTCGTATAGAAGCCCCCCCAAATAGCGGATCCGACCAACGCAGGAATGAAAACACGCCGGCGCCTGTCCCGTCTCAAGCCGCGGGAAGCAAAGAATACACTTCTCGCTTTTGCCCGTTGACCAGTTGTAGTAGGTCTTCTTATACGGACATGCCGAGACGCACATTCGCCAACCGCGGCAAACCTCCTGATTGATCAGGACGACACCGTCTTCGCCGCGTTTGTAGATCGCCCCTGACGGACAGGCCGCAACACATGCAGGATTAAGGCAATGGTTACAGATGCGAGGTAGATAAAAGAAAACCAACCGCTCAACGTCAAACAACTCCTGTTGTTCCTGAGGCGTGAGACCTTCTAAATTCGGATCATTTTTGGCGTACACAGGCGACCCGCCGAGGTCATCATCCCAATTCGGCCCGGCTTCGATGTCCATGAACTTTCCGGTTACCATCGAGATCGGACGTGCTGTTGGCTGATCTGCACCCTCGGGCGAGTCGAAAAGGTCCTCATATTTGTATGTGAACGGCTCGTAGTAATCGTCCATTCTAGGCAGGGCCGGATTGTGGAAGATGTTAAGCAGCCGCGAAGAACGGTTTCCCATTTTCAGTTCTGGTTCGCCGCCATTCTTTTGCTCCCATCCACCTTTGTATTTGTCCTGGTCTTCCCAAGCGGTCGGATAGCCTGTGCCGGGCTTAGTCTCGACGTTGTTCCACCACATATATTCGGCACCTTTGCGGTCGGTCCAAACATTTTTACAGGCGATGGAGCAAGTGTGGCACCCGATGCACTTATCCAGATGAAAAACCATTGAGATCTGTAGTCTGACGTCCATAATCTTTGTCCTTCTCTACCAGTTCAGCTTCTCCAGTTTTTTGACGAGAATGAAGGTGTCGCGATTGACGCCCGTCGGGCCCCAATAATTGAAGTGGAAAGTGTATTGGCCATAGCCGCCCATCATCAGGACCGGCTTTAGTCGAATTCGGGTCAGGCTGTTATGGCCGCCCGCTCGACGGTTGCCACGCATTGGTGATTTCGGGATGCTGATGGTCCTTTCGGGCGAGTGATACTGTATGCAGACACCTCTCGGAATACGAGCGCTTACAACACAGCGAGTACAAACTACGCCGTTGTCGTTGTAGGCCTCGACCCAATCGTTATCGTTGAGTCCCATTTCGATCGCATCCTGATCATTCACCCACAAAGGCTCAATTCCCCGTGAAAGCGTCAGCATTCGATGGTTATCGTAGTAGGTTGAGTGAATATGCCATTTGCCGTGCGGCGTAAGATAGTTTAAGGCGAGGGTCTTTTCACCCTGCGGACTGAGCTTGATATCACCAAAATCCGCCGGTTTGGGCGACGGCTTGTAAGTCGGCAGATTCTCGCCGAATGCGACATAGCCTTCGTGGTCCTGATAGAAATGCTGACGGCCGGTTAGTGTTCGCCACGGGACCAACCTTTCGTAATTGTATGTAAACGGAGCATATGCCCGCCCGTCGCTCATCAGGCCCGACCAGATCGGGCTGTTGAGCAGACGACGCGGTTGCGCCTGAAGATCCTTATAGGTGACGCGGGCGTCACGCGCCTTTTCCGCGAGGTCGGCCAGGGGCAGGCCGACTTTCTTTTCTATGTATTGATAAGCGCGATATGCCAACTCGCCATTCGTCTCAGGGGCGAAAAGTAGGATCATATTCGCAGCTTCCTCGGCACGCTTCAGTGACGGATATTTCTCTCCCCCCCATTCAGTAATCGGGTAGGAACGAGAATTTACAACCTCATCATAGACATCCGCGATCTCATATTTGACGCCGTGCGCTCCCATACCGTTCTTACGGGCGAGTGGGCCGAGCGAAATGAACTGGTTATAGAGATTCGGATAGTTGCGCTCGACGATCTTCAGGTGCGGCATGGATTTGCCCGGCACCGGCTCACATTCACCTTTGGACCAGTCTTTGATCTCTGGTTGGGTGATCTCATCCGGCGTGTCATGCGATAACGGCATTGTGATAAGGTCCTTCACAGGTGTGGGCAGATGCTTTTCTGCCATCTCGCTGACCTTTTTCGCCAAGCCACGAAATATCTCCCAGTCGCTACGTGACTCCCATGCCGGTGGAACGGCTTCCGATAGCGGGTGAATGAACGAATGAAGGTCAGTCGAGTTAAGATCAGCCTTTTCGTACCATGTCGCGGCGGGCAGAACAATGTCTGAATAAAGCGCCGAGGTGTCCATTCGGAAATTCAGATCGACCACGAGATCCATCTTTCCGGGCGGTGGCTCGGTCTCATACATTATGTCTTTGACCGAGCCTTCGGCACAGGGTTCTGAGATCTTGTTGTTGTGCGTTCCAAGATAATACTTCAGAAAATACTCGTGTCCTTTCGCGCTCGACATGAGAGCGTTGCCCCGCCAGATGAACCAGACACGGGGAAAGTTTTCGGGTGCGCCCGGATTCTCGACAGAAAATCTAAGCTTTTTGTCCTTCAGATCCTGGACCACATGATCGACGATCCCTGCTTCGTCCTTGGCGCCGTCCGCGGCGGCTTCCTCAATCAGATCTGTGTTCAATTTCTCAAACTGCGGATAAAAGGGAAGCCAGCCGTTGCGTACTGCTTTCACCTGTACGTCGGCCGCATGAAGTTGAGTGATCTCACCCGTTGTCTTGCTGACAGCAGAATTATCGGGAACCGCATAGTATTCCTTACATTCCCGTTCATAGCGCCACTGCTCACTCATGA
>JAGOWF010000062.1 GCA_018060305.1 Pyrinomonadaceae bacterium | reverse complement strand
TGGGGAATGGCCAAGCTCACCCCCGACCAGCAATCCGACCTCCGCCGCGATCATCCTGCGGTCTTCGAGCCCGCCTCCGGCAAATGGGGCGACGGCGGCGCCACCAAAATAATCCTCGCCCACGCCAGCCAAGACACCGCCGGCGAAGCCCTGACTCTGGCCTGGCAAAACATTATTGGGAAACGGTAGTAGATCGCTTGCGACGGCCTAGAAGCGCGTTCCGACCCGAACGGTCAGAGAAAACCGTTGACGCGCGCTTTCCTGCGGCCTTATCCTGTTAACAGGCGTATTTTGCAGACTTTGGGCCTCGCTCCCGCGTCAAAAGGTCGGTTCGCGGCATTGAATTTACAGGGGTTTTGTCTATGAGAGTCGTCACGGGAGGGCGGGCGATCTTGAAGTTGTCGGCGTCGATCGCGGTGGTCGGCGTGCTGGCGGCGGTGTGGCTTGCGGGCGGGCGCGACGCGGTCAAGGCGTCGGCGTCGGGGCCGACGCCGGGGCATACGAATGCGCCGCTCGAGGGCAACTGCACGGCCTGCCACACAGACTTTCCGCTCGACAGCGGGACGGGCAGCGTGACGATCACGGGCTTGCCGCACGATTACCTGCCGGGCCAGCAGGTCGAGATCACCGTGCAAACGGCGCAGGACGACGGCGTTATCTACGGATTTCAACTGACGGCGATCGACCGGCTGGGCCGCGCGGCGGGCACATTTACGGTGCCGCAGACGGTGCCGCCAAAGACCCAAATACAAGACACGTTCATCGGCGGCAACCAGCGATTTTACGTAATGCACACGGTTGACGGGCTGTTTACGCCGGGCGTTTTCGGGTCAAATTCGTGGACGTTCACATGGACGGCACCTGCGGACCGCGTCGGCAAGATCGACTTTTACGCCGCCGGCAATGCCGCTAACAGCGACGGCGGCACCAACGGGGACTACATCTATTCACGCCGCGTCGCAACGCTCGCGGGCTCGGCAACGTCGAATTTTGACGGCGACACGGTGAGCGATATCGCAGTTTTTCGCCCATCGAACGGCACTTGGTACAGCATGAGCATCGCGAGCGGTGACGTGGTGCAATACCAGTTCGGTGCCGACGGCGACCGCATCGTTCCGGGCGATTATGACGGCGACGGCGAGACGGATTTTGGGGTTTTCAGGCCGTCGAACGGAAGTTGGTATATTCAACGCAGCACGGCGGGCTTTTATGGCGTGCAGTTTGGCGCGGCGGGCGATGTGCCGGTCGCGGGCGATTATGATCGCGACGGCAAGACCGACGTCGGCGTTTTTCGCCCGTCAAACGGCATTTGGTACGTTCTCGGCTCGACAAACGGCCTGATCACGACGGCTTTTGGGCTGGACGGCGACAAACCCGCTCCGGCGGACTACGACGCCGACGGTCAGACCGACTTCGCGGTCTTCCGGCCATCGACTGGCATTTGGTATCTGATGCGGAGCACAGCGGGATTTACGGCGCTGCCGTTTGGCTCCGATGGCGACCGGCCCGTGCAATCCGACTATGACGGCGACGGCCGCGCCGACGTGGCCGTATTCAGGCCCTCGTCAGGGGCGTGGTACATCATCAAATCGACTGATGGCGTTTTTGGGACGCTCTTTGGCGTTGCGACCGATATTCCCGCACCGGCCGATTACGACGGTGACGGCAAGACGGACATCGCGGTATTTCGCCCCTCGACCGGCTACTGGTTTGTCACGCGAAGCTCCGACAGCCAATTCTACATCACCGTCTTCGGCTCCGATGGCGACGTCCCGGTCGCGGGAAGCTAAAGTTCAGAGTGCAAGCTTTAGCTTGTCTCCGGCGGGCGTAAGAGACAAGCTAAAGCTTGCACTCTAGACAAAAGGCCCGGCGGTGTCCGCCGGGCCTTTCTTCGGAAGAAACAATTGAGATGCGAGCTAGTTGTTGGGCTTGCTCGGCGGGGTTGCGGTGGAGGCCTGTTCGGGGCGGGCCATCGTGGGGGCCTGGAAGACGATCGGCTGCGGGGTGGGTTCGACGGGTGTCGAGTTTGACGGCGGATTGCCCATCGGGACGGGCTGGATGATCGTCGTCTGCTTCGGAGCACTGCTGCCTGCGGTCGCTGCGTCGGGCCGGATGATGCGCGGCGTGATAAAGAACAGTATCTCGTTCGTATTACGCTGCACGCCCTTTCGCTTAAACAGGTTGCCGAGGATCGGAATGCTTGCAACGCCCGGCGTGCGGTCCTGGCTCTCGCGTTCGTCGTCAAAGAGAACGCCGCCAACGACAGTTGTGCCGCCGTCTGGAACTGTCACCTGCGTCTGCATACTCTGCGTATTGATCGCGGGATTCGCTCCGCCGACGATCGACGCTGTCGAACTATTCTCGGCGATCACATTCAGAATGACCGAGCCCTGATCGGTGATCTGAGGCGTTACGGCAAGCCGCAAAGGCACGTCAACATAGGTCGTGGTCGCGATTACCGCTCCGCCCGTGCTGCTGCCCGGCTGGATAGTGGTCACAGGGATCTTCGTGCCGCTCTTGATCTCGGCGGGGCGATTGTTAAGCGTCGATACTCGCGGCGTCGCGATGATCTTTGCCTGGCCCTTCTGCTCGCCTGCCGAGATTAGGGCGTTCAGTTGAACAGTGCCCATGATCCCGGTCGTCAGGCCGATCGCTGTGTTCGCGATGGATGAAAACAAGGAGTCGTTGATCGAAGGGTTGGGCACACCCGGTCTAGGCGGTAGAAGGACTGTATTGTTCGGCAGCGTGCCGCCGGCAAGTCCGCTGCCGCGTGATCCATTGATGAATGCTCCAAGCTGAACACCGATGTCACGGCTGAAGTTGCGTGATGCGACCACAATGCGAGCTTCGATCTCAACCTGCGGTTCAGGCTGGTCGAGCAGTGAGACGAGTTGCTTGATCGCTTCGATATT
Organism: Pyrinomonadaceae bacterium; assembly: GCA_018060305.1. Classification (GTDB taxonomy): domain Bacteria; phylum Acidobacteriota; class Blastocatellia; order Pyrinomonadales; family Pyrinomonadaceae; genus OLB17. The sequence goes on along the minus strand of JAGOWF010000062.1, from coordinate 8,998 downwards.
CTGGCGAACATCGGTAATGATCAGCGTATTGCTGCGGCCATCAACCTCGACGGTGCCGCGTCGCGAGAGACGCTTCTTGACGATGCCGAGGATGCCCTGGTCCGTTCCGGCCCCACCTGCACCACCGGCTGAACCGCCGCCACCGGACGACGAATTGGTCGTGCCGGTCGAGAGGGCATTGCCGCCACCCGCGTCGCCCGAGAGCGTGCCGGCCGCGCGTGCGTAGTTCAATCGAACAAATTCCGTATAGAGTTGCGAGGTGTCAAGCTGATTATTCATCCGCTCGCGGTATAGCTCGCCCTCGGCCGCCAGTGTTTTATTATCGGCGACACGCAGGATGGTGCCGTTGACCTGGACGCCGAGTTCCTGCGATTGCAGGACGGAATCGAGCGCGAGGTTCCATGGAACGTCGTTGACCTTGACCGTTACCGGCACTTCCTTGACGGATTTGTCTATGACAAAGTTGATGCCGTACTGATCGGTGATATACGACAGTATGTCGCGGATATCGGCATTGACGACATTCAGGTTGATCGGTTCGCCGCGAAAGCCGGGCTCGCCATAGTACTTGCCCTGCTGCTGCGCGTCGACCGTCTGGGCCGTCGCGATCACCGCGAGACTGAGGACGATGGTCAGAGCTAACGCGATCCGCCGGATCGTTTCGCCAATGTTGTTAAGAGAATTCATGTTTCCTCCGTTACTGATCTGGCCCGTAAGGGCCGGTATTGAACGGCCGGGGGCCGGCCTCAATTCTTTGCTACCTTTACCGGCTTTTTGCCTTTCTGCGGTTTCGGTTTCTCAGCCTGTTCCGGCTGCTGTGTCATCTCGTCAAGCGGCGAGAGGAATGGATTCGATGCGGGTTTGCCATCCTTGGGCGCGGGCGCGGTCGCCGCGGCGGTCTGGATCGGTTTGTCGTTAGGCTGATTGGGCGCCGTGCCCTCGATCTGTGCCCGCTGCGAGAATGTTTTCAGCGGCTTGTTCTCGACCGATGCGACGAATTTGCCTTCGCCGGTCTTAGTTACCTTGCGGAAAACGAGCCTGTTCTCTTCGACCGCCACAAGCTGTCCGTCAAAGAATTTCTCGCCCGGGTAGATCGTGTATGAGAGCTTGATCGGCGTTGCCTCGACCATCGCTGCGTAGCCGCGCGGCGTCTTAAAGATGCCCGTAACGGCCATCTCGTTGAGCGTCAACACGCTCGTGACCTTTGGCAGCGGCTGGCCGTTTGCGGCGGCCTGCTCGCGGAGGCGTTTGAAATACTCGATCCTGGCCTCGATCATCGGCGGGCCGTAATTGACCGGCACCTTCGCTGTTGTGGACTTGCCTGAGGATGACGAAGCCGATGTGCTCGGCTCTTTCCTCTGCTTCATAAAGCTCGGCTTGGCAAAGGGATCGCGCTGCGCGCTCGCGGACGAGAAGCCGCCGCTGACGAGCACGAATGCCGCGACGATCGCTGAGTAGAGGGCGAGGCGTTTGATTGTCTTGAGGTATGTCATGGCTGTTTCCCTAAATGTCACTATTTTGCGGGCGGTGCTGCGGGCGGAGCGCCGGCCCCGGGTGCGGGGGCTCCGGGCTGGCCGGGAGCGGCAGGTGCGCCGGGCACTGCGGGTTTAGCATTAAGGTCGGTCGGAGCAGCGTAATAGGCCGTCAGCAGGAATTGCGCGTGCAGAGTCTTGACGTCTGTCTGCTTTTCGAGCTGGTTGATCTTAAAATCGGTGATCGACACGATACGCGGCAGCTTTGCCATTGATTCAAAGAAAGCCCGCAGGTTGGTAAAGTTGCTGTCAACCTCGACCTCGACCGGCTTGGCCATTATCATGTCCTGCTGCGTGTCGTCACGCGGTGCAAAGCGCATCATAACCATCCGGCTGCTGTTCGCAGTGTCCTGTAGCCCTTGAAGAACATTTGTGATCTCACGCTGTTCGGGGAGCAATACCTTTAGCTCCTCATACTCCTCGGACTTGCTGGCGAACAACGCGCGAAACTCATTGATCCGCTGGGTCGCCACTCGTGCCGTCTCATTCTTGGCCTTTAGCTGGGCGACCTGATCATTCAGGGCGACGACCTCAGCGCGTGTCTCGCTGGTAAAGAAATACCACACGCCCGCGTAGAGCAACGCCGCGATGCTGACCATCAGGATCAGTTGAAAATGCCATTTCAGGTTCTTGATCTTGTCTAACATGTCGATTACCTTCTCTGTTTTTGCGAGTGGGCTAGTTCTTTGCTACCTGGACGGGCTGTGCCGGAGCGGCACCTGGCGCCGACGCCGTTGTCGGATTTGATCCGTCGGGATTGGGTGCCTTTTCGGGCGTATATGAGCACTTGATGGTGAAGTTCACGATCTGGACCTTGGCCGTTTCACCGTTTGCATTCACCTTTTGCGGGGCATTCTTGTTCTCGACCTCGGAACGCGCCGTTTCTATATTGAGGTTTGAGAACAGGCCGTTCGAGAATTCGAGGCTCCGGCCAAATTGCGTCACCTGTGATTCGTCCGGGCTATTGCCCTTGATGATAAGGCCCTCACCCGCCTGCTCTACGCTCTCGAGATACAGGCCCGGCACCATCGCGATCCGTTCGCGCATGGCGTCGAGCACGGCACTCGGCCCGGCCTGCGACGCACGCAGCTTCTTGATCGCATCAATGCGTAGGTCGATGTTTGCGATCTTTGACTCCAGGTCGCGTTGCTCGTTCATCACGATCTCGAGCTCGGCGGCGATCTGCTTCTGTTCATCGAGTTGGCGTTCGGCCTCTGTCTTGGCCATCTGCGTGCTGATCACATCCCAGCCAATGACCGCAGCCAGCAAAACAGCGACAACGACCGACATCAAAACGAGTCGCGACGACGAGCTGGAGATCTTTCGATCTACGGCCGAGACCGCACCGCTTTGCCGCTCAGTTACCGAATTGAGTAGATTGATCTTGATCATTGTTGTTAAACTCCCCTGACCGCCAGACCGACCGCAACGGCCATCTCGGGCACGATCTCGTTCATATATTCCGGATCGAATTTCTTCGGATCGACCTTGATCCTGCGAAACGGATCGAGCACCTCGACCGGCAGTTCAAGCCGCTGTGAAAGCTCATCCGCGAGGCCGATCAGCTTCGAGCCGCCGCCCGATATCAATATCTTCTGGACCTGCGTCTCGTTGTCGTCGGTCGTCGCACGATAGAAATCGAATGTCTTCTGTATCTCCATCGCCACGATCTCCGTGACGTTATTCATCAGCGGCTCGATCGATTTTTCCTCGACACCCTCGGCCACATCGGCCACGCCGCGTTTGAGGGCCTCGGCCTGCTGAAAGTTAAGCCCCAAGCTGCGCTGCAGCACGTCGGTAAACTGGCTGCCGCCGACCGTGATGTCGCGTGTGAAGAGCGAACGCGTGCCCTTGACGATGTTGACGTTCATCGTCGAGGCACCAATATTGAGCAAGGTGACGACCTCGTCGTCGGTCGGTTCGTAATTGACCTCGTAGCAATTCTGCAGAGCAAACGTGTCAACGTCGATCACGACCGGCGTCTTGCCCGCAAGCTGGATGGCCTGTTTGATATTGTCTATGCGCTCGCGCTTGCAGGCCGCGATCAGGACATTGGTCGCGTCCTCGGTCTCCATCGTGACCTGATAATCGAGGCTCACGTCCGCGAGGTCGTAAGGAATATGTTCCTCGGCGTGCCAGTCGATCGATTCTTCGAGTTCGTCACGCGACATAGCCGGCAGAACGATATTCTTTAGGATCACCGAATGGCCGCTGACGCCCGTGACGACGTTTGACGCGTTGACCTGATGATTGGTGCAAACGCTCTGGATTACGTCAGAAACGACGTTCATCTCCATGATCTGGCCGTCAATGATCGTGTCGGCGGGCAGATTCTCAAAGCCGAGGCTGACCAAATTAAGGTTGTTAAGCTTGCCGTCGAGCTCGATCATCTTTATCGAACTGGAACCAATGTCCAAACCGGCAACGCTTTTCTTTTTACCGAACATTTTTTATTTGCTCCTTACCTTTGTTGGGCTTTTCTCGTCTGACAGTCCCCACCCGAAAAATCGCGGGCCTAATTTTTGAGGAACTGTGCCACCTGTGATAACCGGAAAGAACGGGGTGAATACGTGACAGGTCAACTAGCGAAGGTGTGTCAAAACCCGCATTTTTTCGGATGTTTGGGCCGCGAATCGCGACCTAAGGGGACTTGTCAGACTTGAGAAAACTTGCCGCATCTGGTGGCGATAGGTGCACGACCCAAGACGTCGTAACAATTAGAAGTTACAGGAATGTTTGGATTGTGTCAACAAGTTTTTGCGATGTTTAATGCAGAATGAAATAAATCTCGCCAAAGTGACTTCGCTCTTCGGTCACTATGAGCGAGTAAGGATTATTGACTGGCTATACGGGCAGGCCAAATAGACCTCGAACTTTTTCGCGAATAACCGAGGCATGTCGGAGGGCTAATGCCGCCTCGTTGCGCGACGTCGTTGTGCCCGGGTATCGGTGATCGACAGCAAAGTAAGTTAGCTCGACACAACTCTCATGAAGGTCGTCCAAGTTGGGGCGAAATGACAATACTCGATGAAGAAGCGTCGTAAGATCGTGCGTTCGCTGCGGGTCGGCGTTGAAGTCCTGGATGATAGCTTTCAGATACTTTTCTCCGCACTGCTGTGCGTGAAATGAGACGGCTTTGTAATTTGGGTTGTCCTCCACGCGCGATTCGCGGGTTGCTGTGTTCCAATCACCTTCGGCGATCTCGATCCACTCAAGCGTCGCTTTCTTCATAAAGGACCTTTCCTTGGTCAACGATTCTCTTCATAAAAAAGTCATTTATTTCGACCCGCGCCCGGATCTGTTCAGGTGTCCTGACAAGAACATCCAACGGAAGCTCGGAACTCAGGGCCCTGCGAACCTTCACCGTTTGGTCGTGAATGCTGGCGGAGAATGGCATCACGACGAGCAGATCAATGTCGGAATGATAATTCGGGGTGCCCCACGCATAAGAGCCGAAGAGAATCACCTTTTGCGGACGGAACCGCTCAACGATCCGCTTGCACAGCTTTGCGATGTGGGCTTGGACGTCCATCTCTTGCTATTTAACTCCATCTTCGCTACCGATTCAAGATGTATCGAATTTGAGGTGTGTTGAAAATCCATCTAACTATTGCCCCGTCAGCGACCTTTTCCACCTCTTGCCGATAGCACGGCCAGCGGATATATCTGCGTAATCGTTGTAGGGCTCGATAAACGAGAACCGGTATTTTTCAGACCCGATTCGCATCTTAAAACCGCCGCCGAAATAGTGCCATGGAAAGTTGATATCGCTGGCCTCTGTCAACATGACGTTAAACGCCGGCGGCCCATCGACAGGTGTATAGATCAGTCTCCCATTTGAAAGCTCAAGATGCCCCGGCTCGCTGCCGGTCAATCCTGAAAGTCTCCAAACTAATGTGAACATTGGTGTTTAGGGTCGATGTGAACCGACACGCTCGGTTTCGAGCGACCGTTATCCGCGGGCAATATCCGAAACTAATAACTCCTAACTTAAAACTATTAACTGAAGAATTAATACTTTCTTATCATTCAGTTAATAGTTTTAAGTTAGAAGTTATTAGTTTGAACCGGTCCGTTGTCGCCAGGTCTGTGGGCTTGAGCCGTCGTCGCGGCGTTCCATTGTGATGGCTCCGGGTGAGGGGCAGATCATCGCGCAGAGGTTGCAGCCGACGCATTCGGCTTCGATGACACGCGGATAACGGTGGCCGTTTGATTTGACGAACTCAAACGATTGATGAGCTCCATCTTCGCAGGCGACGTAGCAGAGGTTGCAGCGTATGCAGTGTTCCTCGTTGACGTGGGCCTTGACGACGTAGTTGAGGTCGAGATTTCCCCAATCGGTCACCCGGCTGACGGACTTGCCGATAATGTCGCTGACCGACGCAAAGCCTTTCTCGTCCAGATAATTGTTTAGCCCGTCGATCATGTCCTCGACAATGCGATAGCCGTAATGCATCACGGCCGTGCACACCTGGACCGAACCAGCACCGAGTAGCATGAACTCGACCGCATCACGCCATGTGTTTATACCGCCGATGCCGCTGATCGGAATTTTGAACTCCTCGTCCCGGGCAAGCTCGCTGACCATATTGAGCGCGATCGGTTTCACCGCCGTTCCGCAATAGCCGCCGTGAGCCGCCATCCCGTTGACGTTCGGATACGGAATGAGCGTATCGACATCGACGCCCATCACGGAGTTGATCGTGTTGATCAGGGAAACGGCGTCGCCGCCGCCTTTTTGAGCAGCACGGCCCGGCGGGACGATGTGCGTGACATTTGGTGTAAGTTTGACTATCACCGGAATATCCGAAACCTCTTTGACCCATTCCGTGACCATGCACGTATATTCCGGCACCTGGCCCATCGCGGCGCCCATGCCGCGTTCACTCATGCCGTGCGGGCAGCCAAAGTTCAGTTCAAACCCATCGCAGCCGGTGTCCTGAGTTCGCTTCGTGATCTCCTGCCATGCCTCTTTTTTCGACTCGACCATCAGGCTGGCTATGACGGCGTTGTTCGGATATTTCTTCTTACACTCAGCCATCTCCCTGAGATTGACCTCAAGCGGTCGGTCGGTGATCAGCTCGATATTATTCAAGCCGATCAGCCGCAGCGCGCCCTGGTCAAGCCCGGCCAGCCGCGACGACACATTCGTGATCGGCTCGCCCAGCGTCTTCCACACAGCCCCGCCCCATCCGGCGTCAAACGCACGCTCGATCATCGACCCCATATTCGTCGGCGGCGCACTCGCGAGCCAAAAGGGATTAGCAGATTTTATGCCCGCGAAATCTATGTTTAAATCGGCCATATTTGGTCATTACCCGACCGGTGAATCGACCTTATTAAATCTTGGTCGGTGTCCATGGATAGCAACATACTGATGCATCCAGGTTCTTTCAAGTTTTGGTAGGTTTGAAGGGTTATAACATTTATAGTCGAACCAGACTGCCTTACCATCAACACACGGTTCTGTTTTCTCAGGATTTTCAACGTGTTGTCGGAACCGCGAAAATAAGTTGTCCGAAAGACCAATATAAAGAATGTCATTCTCAAATGTTGCAAGGACATAACAACCTGCATCCTTCGGAACAACTTTAAACGAGGAAAGTCTGAATTGTGTTCTTTCAGTTGGCCGAGGATCGAGTTGGTCAACTTTCATATTTCCCTTTCCTCTTGCTCGAAATCCGTTGGGCGGTGGAGGGCTTTTATCAATTCCGTATTAATCTTACGCAATGCTGCCGAATTGAGTCCGCTTGCAGTGCCGCCTTTTGCCCAAAAATCCGAATGCCCAACGCCCGTTCCGTCTCCTTCAGCATTTTCGAAAACCGATGCTAACAAACCCTGCATCGTAGAAACTTTGTAGTCTGACATGTTTACCATCTTGCCAAAAAATGGCACACAGAACATGCTGAATAATTCCACACCGTTGTACTTAAACAGCACGGAGGATTCGTCGATTCCGATGATATTCGTTATGGCAGTCCAGTAGTTCAGGAGAATCTTATGCTGGCGATCTTCCGGCTCGGTGTTTACTACAGGATTGTTTGCCACAAGAATATACTTTTTAATGGCCTTTACGAAACTCTTTTGATTTATGCTTCCGTCGGCACCCTCGTCGTTTGCCATCCTAATTCTGCTTCGCCACGGGCCTGAGCTTTCGTTGTTCAGGAAATCCAAATAACGAAGCGCCTTTTCATCTTCTCCTTTTTGCACCGACGAAAAAATCCATTTAGGCAGGTGTGGTGTATCATCGACCCCCATCGCTCTTGTAAGCCGCGCTCGAATTCGCTGGGCAACGCCTTCTTCAACACTCTTTTGGGTCGTGTTCACGATCAAAAAATGGCACATTTGTTCGATTTCAGAAAGGTTAATTGCGATGTTCACCGCGACCTCAAATTCCAACACTCTAGTATCTTTTTCGGCAGCCATCTTCAGACCTTCAACGCGATGCTGTCCATCCACAACATTAAATGGCCCGTGTTCATCAATGATTATTTCAATTGTGTTGTTTGCCGGATTAAAGGCAATGTTCTTATCGGTCGCAATGAAAATACTTGTGGGCAGGAATGCATCCCGTGTTTCTTGACCCGCGACTATGTAATCCGCGAGTTTCTTTGCCCTTCCTTTGTTTAACAGCCGCTGGTAACCCTTTTCGTTTGCGTTTTCAGGATCAAGCCGTTCGATGCTATAAAAATGCGGGGTAATTAGATCTGACACCTTTAGCGAAGTTGTGTAAAGTGTAAGATCACCCTGCCTAACTAAGGATGCGGGCCGCGTTATTCTGTTTGTCATATACATATTGGCGCGCGAGTTAATAAGTGGCGTCTAAATCATAAAACTCTGCTTTCTACATCTGCTCTAGCTTCTCCTTCAACGCCTTCAGAAACTTCTTGTCATTCAACAAATCTCGCTCAACCATTGCGGTTTCGGCCGACCCGTTCTCCATAATGTTGCGAAGTTCGTTGTTGATCTGCGTTTGATACGGAGCGGCATTTGGCTGTTCGGCTCGTTCTCGAAAGTGCTCAACAATGTCCTTATCAAGATAGATCGAAACCTTGACCTTGTTCGCTCGAAGCTTTTCTGCCCACTTAGGACGACGAACCTTATAGGTGCCGGGCTTTAACATGTCATCATCGTCCCAGCCTTTTGCGAGGCCCTCCTTATATTCCTCTTCAGTAACAACGTAAGTAAGTTCTTTATCGGTTGTGCTCATGATAGATATTTACTTCCTTTGCGTCGGCCTCTCTGGCAGAAATAATCCGGGTTTTGCCTGATCGTTCAGTGTAGGCCACAAAAAGAAGGCGAGAATTTGTCGCTCCTACGATCTGAAATCGAACTTCATCATCTGAGTGAGTATCATCAAATAATTCAACGACATTCTCATCGTCAAATGCCTCGGTTGCTTCGGTAAAACGTACTCCATGCTTTCGAAAGTTAATGGCTTCCTTGTTTTCATCCCATTCAAACTC
>JAGOWF010000061.1 GCA_018060305.1 Pyrinomonadaceae bacterium | reverse complement strand
ATTTGAAAGCGTTCAAAAACGCCTCTGGCAGGATCCGGCCATAGGCAACAACGACAGCAACATCCGCGGCATGCGACCGAAATACGTCGGCAGACTCACCCGTTCTGATCTTTTCCGGCTGATGAACATCGAGCCCATTCTTGATCGCGAACGCCTTGACCGCAGACTGTGTCAGCCTCTTGCCGCGTCCCGCTGGCCGGTCCGGCTGCGTATAGACGGCGACGACCTCATGCCCATCGGCGATCAGCCGCTCCAGCGACACGGCTGCCGCAGCCGGAGTTCCCATGAAAACAACTCTCATGCACGTAAGGTGATCTGTTTCTCACTTTGGCCGAGCCAGCCGCAGTGCGTCGGCCATGACATAAAAGATCCAATTCTGCTCCATCGACCCGCGGATCAAATGTGCGTTGACACCGGTCGCAAAAATAGTAACATCGTCGCCGCTATGCGACTCGCTCATTTTCGGTATCATCGCCTCCTGTAGATAGTCGGGATCGAAAGTATCGACATTTGCGAGGTCCCAGCGGCCGCCGAGAAACGGTTTGAATGCTTTCGGCTCAACACAACAACGCTTTGGCCCCTCAGGCTGATCGTTTGACGCGCCCGTGTATCCACGGCCATTGACGTAGCCGAGCGTCGTAAACGGCAGCCCGAGCAGGTCTTTGGCGTATGTCGGTTTCAGGTCGCCCTTGCCGTCATTCTCGCGAACGAGGCCGAGAATATTATTACCGCGAACAGGATAGCCCTGTATAAAAAGCGTATGGCTGTGGTCGGCCGTGACGATGATGAGCGTCTCATCGAGGTTGACCATCTCTTTAGCAGTACGGACGGCGTTTGAGAATTCGACCGTTTCGCTGAGGGCACGAAAGGCGTTGCCGTTGTGGTTCGAGTGGTCGATGCGACCGCCCTCGACCATCAGGACGTAGCCTCTCTTGTTTTGCGATAGCACCTCGATCGATTTACGCGTCATCTCGGTCAGAGACGGCTCGCCCGCCTTGTCGTTGCCCCTATCGTGCTCAAACTGCATATGCGAACGTTCAAACAGTCCCAGAAGATGCTTTGTCCGCCTTGGGTCGATCCGGTCAAACTCTTGTTTGTTCCATACGAAGGCCGACTGTCGATTTTTGCTCAGCCACTCCTTGGTGAGATCGCGTTTATCAAGCCGCTCGCCGTGCCGTGTGCCGTATTCCGGATCGGCAGTTTCTGCGGGCAGGAACTTCGTCCGTCCGCCACCCATCGCCACCTCGAGGCCGTCGCCGTATGGGAATTCGATCAGCTGCCTTGCAATATCGGGAAATCCGGCGGCGTGGGCATCCTTATTTCGCTTGAATATGTCTTCGTCGCTTTCCCAGTTGCGTTCGGCGGTGTGAGCGTAACACGCAGCCGGCGTCGCATGCGTGAGCCGGGCGGTGGTGACGACGCCGGTCGAGCGGCCGGATTCCTCAGCGTATTCAAGCAGCGTCTTCGCCTCGTTGCCCTTGACGGTCCGATAATCGCCTTGCACGACGTTCTGATCGACGGAGATAATGCTCTCATCGGTCTTGACGCCGGTGATGATCGCGCTCATCGTTGACGCCGAATCTGAAACCTGCTGATTGACGCTATACGTTCTGGACAACGCGATGAATGGAAATTGTTCAAAGCTGAGCTGGTTCTCTTCACCGCTTTCGCCACGGGTTTGACCCTCAAATATTCGTGATGCGGTGACAGTCGAGTTGCTCATGCCGTCACCGAGGAACAGGATGACATTCTTTGCCTTACCCGCCCGGATCTTTTGCCGTTTGGCCAGATCGATGGCGTTCCAGCCGTCGGCCCTCCACATCGCGGGATTCTCGATGCGGTTTACAGGGAAAGGTGGACGGACGGTTTGTGAGAAGGCCGAAAGAACAAGAATTAGCGATAATGCAGCGGCCGCTGCCTTTGTGAAATAACTATCCCTCGTCATAAGAAAAAATGCCAAGTCCTGTCTAAGAACTTAGCATTTCGGTCGCGCAAATCGAAATTTGCGGTCAATGGAGCGATTGTTAATAGCCGCAATGGTAATTCGACGTTGTGTAGGATTGTTCCCACTTGCCGCCGGACTTTCGATAGGCGTTAAACCCGGCACCCTCAAACGACTGAATATACGTGAAAACCTCACTCGTTCCGTCTCCGTCGTAATCGAACGCGTCAAGAAGCAACTCGTGATATACGCCGTCGTCCACGTTCTTGATATCGCCGCTCATGACGTTGGCCTGATCAACGGATCGGTACTCCTTATAGCCAAGAGCGTATTTGCCGTTGCTGCCCTTTGCCGCGATAAAGAAGAGCAGCCCACGCGTCAAACGGTCGATCTCAACCCAATACGAACCTACGAACTCCGCCTTGCCATCGCGATCGAGGTCGAGAGCCGTCAGATTCTGGTAACGCAGGGTTCCAGGCGTGAGCTTTTGCCGCATAAACTCGGCTTTTGCAAGAGCATCGATCTCGTCCTTCTCGGCTGCTGTCGGTCGGCGGCGGTAACTCGCTGATGCAGTCTTGATCGGGACGTTTGTCGCCAGCCCCATAACAAGTCCCTGCAGCGGCGTCTTACTCGAACGCGTCGCGGCGGTTGCCATATTTCGCGAACATTCGGCCTTTGCATCAGACGACTTGACCGTGACGTTGCCGGCATTCGCCCCGCCAAAGATCAGCTTATACACGGTTCCCGCTTTATAATAAGCCTTGTTGAATGCCGTAATAAGAGCCTGATCGTCGCTGCCGTTGACAGGCTCAGCCAGCTTGCCCTTGTTGACATACGCTATCGGTTCGAGCGTTTTGCCGTCGTTGAGCACGGCAAAGATGATCGGCTTTGGCGGCTTTGAGACAGCACGCTGGGCGGCGGCCGCCCCGGAAAGCCCCAGCAAGAACATCGTGACAATACTTAGCCTGACGAATGAGTGTTTTGTCATTTTTCTCCTCAGATCTTCTGCGAAATTGACTTGCCCTGCATAAACTGGAGCAAATATTCGCGGCCACCTGCCTTGGAATCCGTCCCGCTCATATTGAACCCGCCAAACGGATGGACGCCGACGAGAGCACCGGTACATTTTCTGTTCAGATAAAGGTTACCGACATGAAACTCACGCCGTGCCCTCGCCAGTCTCTCCTCGGATGCTGAATAAACGGCCCCTGTCAGCCCAAACTCAGTCCCGTTCGCGATCTCAAGAGCGTGATCGTAATCGCGCGCCTTTATCACTGCAAGAACGGGTGCGAATATCTCTTCTTGCTCAATAGTTGAGCCGGGCTTGACCTTGTCGACGATGGTAGGCTCGATAAAAAATCCCTCGACATCGTTACCGCCGCCGCCCGCGAGCACCTCGCCGCCCTCGTCAATACCTTTCTTGATATAGCCGAGCGTCGTGTCATATGACCGCCGGTTGATAACGGCTGCGACATTTGTCCCGCCGTCGGTCGGTTGGCCGATATTCAGAGCGTTTGTCAGGGCGACGACCTTCTTCATCAACTCATCGTGAACCCTTTCATCGACGATCAGTCGTGAGCATGCAGAGCATTTCTGCCCCTGGAAACAAAACGCTGCTTGGACGATGCCCGCCGCAACCGCATCGAGTTCTGCGGCATCGTCTGCGACGATGATCGCGTCCTTGCCGCCCATTTCGGCGACGACACGCTTGATCCAGATCTGTCCGGGCCGAGTCTTGGCGGCCTCCTCGTTGATGTGCAGGCCGACGCCTTTTGAGCCCGTGAACGAGATAAATCGCGTCTTAGGATGCGTCACCATCGCTTCGCCGGTCTTTGCCGAACCGCTGATAAAGTTGACGACGCCCGGCGGCAGGCCGGCCTCTTCAACTATCTCCATAAATTTCGCGGCAATGGTCGGCGAATCCGACGACGGCTTAAGCACGACCGTGTTGCCCGCAACAACTGCCGCCATCGTCATGCCGCACATGATCGCAAGCGGAAAATTCCACGGCGGAATCACTGCACCAACGCCAAGCGGAATGTACTGAAAATTATTCTTCTCGCCCGGATAAGGCGTCACGGGTTGTTCCTCGGCCCAGCGAACCATCTCGCGGCCGTAGAATTCGCAAAAATCGATCGCCTCGGCCGTATCACCATCGGCCTCGGCCCACGTCTTTGACACCTCAAAGATCATCCACGCGGACATCTCGTGCTTACGTTCACGCATAATGGCGGCGATCTTAAAGAGATACTCGGCACGTTCCGCAGGCGGCACATTCTGCCACGTCTTGAAAGACTCGCCGGCCGCGGCTATTGCCTTGTCAACTAACGACGTGTCGGTGTCACCCTCTGAAAAGACACCGATAACCTCATCCTTCTTTGCTGGATTCTTACTCGTGAATTTCGAATCGAGCGCGACTTTTTCGCCGCCAATGATGATCGGATACTCGCATCCAAGCTCGCTCCGGACCTTCTCGATCGCCGAGCGCATCGCTTCGGCATTCTCAGGCTTTGAAAAATCGGTAAATGGTTCGTTTCTGAATTCGTCTAATGTCTGTTGTGTTTGCATAGATCCTAATTTACGCCGCCTGAAGCACTCCGTGCTTCGGCCGCGGTAGCGGCGTGCCGTCCTCTCGGTGAATCTCTACCCATTCATCGACGACCTCAAGAAGTTCCTTGAAAACGGCCTGCGGGTCATCGCCGTGAACTCCTCCGGCAAACAGTTCCGGGCAAATGCCGATGAAAACCTCATCTTCATCACTCCAATAGACTATCTTCTCGTAATTGTCCCCGATACTTCTCATTTTCCGATGACCTTCCTAATCTCCTCCGTTACTAGTTTGACTTGGTATTTTTCTGCATCGTTGCTCGGCTTACCAGACAGGGTAACCTTCCCTCCTAGAGGGTGCCTAAAGTTTCGATGACTTCCCTTGCCTCCTCGGTTGACAAAACCATGGCGTTCCAATTCTGCGATGAGTTCGCGGATCTTAGGGGGCATGGCTTAGTCAAAAAGTAATCCCTTAATACCCACGTCAGCCAGTAAGGCTAATATACCAATAGAGAAACAGGTGGCACTGAACATATGCGCTTTCTCAATTGGCACTCTAGTTTCGTGTTACCGCCGCCGGGACGACAGGGCGTTGACACTAGCGATCTAACGATACCGCTGCCGTGCCATCTCGCGTTGTTCCCACTCGTCAAGGATCTCTGGAAAAATGGCGGGCCCGTCTTCCTGCCACGCCACGACGTAGCGGGCCTGTTGCGAATCGCTCAGATGCTTTACATAACTGAGTATCAGCACCCAGCCTTCGCTCAGATATTTATTTAGTTCGCCGCTCGACGATAGTTCGGCGGTCAGTTTGGTGTCTTGTAAGTTCAACTCTTGTCCCATTCCCCCGTTTTTTGCAGATGTTTGATCTTACGCTTGGCCAACTGCCGTTTGAGGGGCGTCATCCGGTCGAGAAAGACTATGCCGTCGCAATGATCCGTTTCGTGCAGTATACACCTTGCAGCCAGGTCTTGAACATCTATTTCTATCTGCTCACCCTCAATATTCTGCGCCCGCGCGATCACGCGCATCTCTCGCCTAACCGTCTGAAACAGCCCTGGAAAGGACAAACAGCCCTCATCACCCGTTTGCTCGCCCTCGACGGTTATGATCTCAGGGTTGATCAACACATGCCGCTCTCGAGCCCGGTTGTCGGTCTCCGGCGTGTCCATCACAAAAAACCGGCGCGAAACCCCAACCTGCGGGGCCGCCAGCCCGACACCACCCGCATCGGCCATCGTCTCGAACATGTCATCAACAAGTTTCGCCAGATCGCGGTCAAACGCATCCCCGCTGAGCGGCTTTGCAACCGTCAGCAATACGGGCTCGGGGTAATGCAGGATCGGCAGCAAAGGCATTCGACTATTCTACGGTTCGCAACGAGGAAATGCCAAGATAGTCCGTGGCCGCCGTCCGATTCTTCTTGACTTTCATGCATGGTGGTGCTATCCTTGCAACACTTTCTTGATCTTTGAAAATTGAGTCTTCCTAGCCCCGTTTCGTGCGCATTTACTTTTTTGCGCGAAATTTCTGAAACAACACATATATGCGGTCTTACGATGTGTATTTACAATAACTTACGGTGTTTCAATCGTCACTGAAACAGACTGAAACACCCGAAACGCGTGACATTGGACAAGTCCTTGTCTCTAAAGGGTTTACCGACGGCCGGCGCGTATTCGTAGGTTTTGAAACTTCGCTATTCGTTCGCCGTTAGCTTCGCCCTCTCCGCGTTGGCCCAGTCGCAAAGTGTGTTCTTATCATTCTCGCTGAGCACGGCGTCACCATGGGTCCAGAGATATGACGGCAGCGGCATGTTGGCCCCGCGAACCTCTTCGCAGATCTCTTCAAGCTTTTTGGCCTTTTTCTTTTGCGAATAGGTGTTGAACTTGCTGAAATTCACTTCGTCCCTGCCTTCGTCGATATGGTTCTTCAGCCACCATGCGACGGGCTGGACCAGGGAATACCATGGATAGACCGTCTTGTGCGTATGGCAATCGTTACACGCTCTTCCGATTATCAACGAAACATCGGGCGGCACCGAAAGGGCCGCCTCCAGCGTTTCCGACTCAACGATCGGCGGAGCCACAGTGTCGATGCGGAAGAATTGGATTATGACGAACGCCGCGACCAAAATGAGTGCAAGTATTTTGATTATCTTTTTTATCATCGATCTTTTTTGGGGAGAACCTATATTGAACGATGCTACTATAACCCGAAACCTGCAAAAGGTGTTGCCGGTTCCACGTAAACTGCACTGCAGGACCGGTGTCGCGGTTCCTGTGCGGCGGCTTCCGTTGACTCGCCGTTATCTGATCTTGCTTGAATGCGCCTGTGCGATTGCCATAATGTAACCGTATGCTCAAGCCCACTGTGCTTGCTATCCCGATATTTGCTCTGCTTATTGCGGCGGAGGCTCTGTGGTCGCACCTCAAGCGCACAAATGAATACCGGGACCACAAGGATGCATGGACAAACATCATCCTCGGCTTTGGGAGCGTTCTGTGGGGATCGGTGTTCGGCTTGGCGACAGGATTCATTTACATCGCCGTCTATGAGATCGCGCCTTACAAGTTTCCTGTCGATGCATGGTGGTCATGGGTCGCTCTATTCTTTGTCGATGACCTTGCCTACTACGTCTTTCACCGCGTGAGCCACGAGTCACGGCTGTTCTGGAACTTCCACGTCGTTCACCACTCAAGCGAGGAATACAATCTAAGCGTCGCTGTCCGGCAGAGCTGGTTTAGCGGCATTTTGCATTGGATATTCTACGCACCGGTTATGCTATTGGGCTTTGCACCGTGGATGTTTGCACTGATGCATGGATTCAATCTGATCTATCAGTTCTGGATACATACCAAGCTCATTGATAAGCTCGGCCCACTCGAATGGTTCCTCAACACGCCTTCGCACCACCGTGTGCATCATGGCACAAATGGCCCATATCTTGATACGAACTACGGCGGCGTGCTGATCATATGGGACAGGCTCTTCGGCTCGTTTGTGCCCGAGACCGAGCAGCCGCAATATGGGATCATCACACCGCTCCGCAGCTATGATCCGCTTTGGATAAATACCCACGGATGGGTCGAAATGTGGCGTGCAATGCAGCGCCGGCACAGCATTCGCGGTAAACTCAAATGCATCTTCGGGTCTCCAAACATGGACCTCAAATACAGCTATGAAAACTAAGATATTTGTGCTCTTTGTCGCGATCCTTGGCTTAGGCCTGAGCGTAACCGCTCAGTCGGTCGTCGTAAAACGCAAGAAGGTGACATATACACGGCCGAAACCGATCACGGAATTCAAAAAGACCTTCGTCATCCACTACCCAAAGGTCAAAGCTGGGACGCGTGCCGCTTCACGAAAGATCGAGGCGGCTCTGAGCTATGAGAAGGCATTCGCGATCGATCTCAAGGAAGAGATCAACGAGATGCAATGGCTCGAAGAGGCGGATTACAAGGTCGTTTACAACAAAAATGGACTTCTGTGCGTCGAGTTGTGGATACAAGGCACGGCAGCCTATCCTGACGGCTCGACGAAGTTTGTGGTCGTAGATTCACGGAGCGGCAACCGCGTACTCCCCGGCGAAGTGTTCGTATATATCGACGGCCTTGTCGATATGGCCAAAAAGGCGCAAAAGAAGCAGATCGCTGACGCTATCAAGGAGATCAAAGCCAACAAGGACTGGGAAGAGCCGGAGCCGGAACATCTCTTTGAGACCGCGGATTTCACGATGGACAACCTCAAGGGCTTTTCCATTGATGCCTCGGGCGTCACGTTTCACTACGACTACGGATTTCCGCATGTGATCCAGGCAATGCAGCCGGATGGTGAGTTCGCCTTCACATGGGCACAAATGAAGCCATACATTCGCGTCAATAGCGTCCTCGGACGGCTTGTGCGATGATTGTCTGAACTGATATGGGTGAAAGAAAGATACGCGTCCTCGTTGCTAAACCCGGCCTCGACGGCCATGACCGCGGAGCAAAAGTTATCGCCCGCGCACTTCGCGACGCAGGGATGGAGGTCATCTACACGGGCCTTAGACAAACGCCCGAAATGATCGCCGCCGCTGCGCTTCAGGAGGATGTCGATGCTGTTGGCATATCGGTCCTCAGCGGCGCGCACAATACGCTTTGCCCTCGAATTGTCGGCCTCCTAAAGGAAAACGGCATGGACGACACGCTCGTGCTCGTCGGAGGTATTGTGCCGCAGGAGGATATTGAACCGCTTAAGAAGATCGGCGTCTCTGAGGTTTTTCTTCCGGGCACTTCGACCGAGGACATAATCACTTTTATTCGCGGTAATGTCCGCTCGTAGACAATCTCTTCTATGACAACGCGTTATTCTTCCGACTAGATCGGTTCCACGGAACCGATAAGGAGACGGAATCATGAGTGATATACGCAAGATAACAAACATACTTCTGCTCGCCACTGTCATGCTGTTGATCGGTAGCTCTGGAGCTTATGCACAGGAAGGCGCGATCAAGAAGGCCGGTAATGCAATAGCCGACAAGACCGGTGACGTCGTAGATAAGACGAAGCACATTGCCGACAAGACCGAAGACGTTGCTGAGAAAGTCGCCGATAAGACCGTTGGCGTCTCCAAAAAGGTCTATCGGCGCGGAACCGTTATTGGAAACCGTGTCTGGACCGGCAGCAAATGGGTAGCCCGCAAAGCATGGAAGGGCGGCACGTGGGTTGCGATCAAGACCGCAAAGGGCACCAAATGGGTTTATCGAAAGGCAACGCGCTCCCGACCGCGCCGGCCGTAGGCCGAAATTAGCCAACATTACAAAGATTGACGGTCATGCTATCGTAAGGTTTGCATGACCGTCTTTTTACTATGAGATCAACTGTCCGTGTTGCCGGAGGCCAGGGTTTTTGGGGTGATCTGCTCACCGCGCCGATCGATCAGGTTCGCAAAGGCCCGATCGACTACCTGATGCTCGATTACCTCGCCGAGGTGACGATGTCGATCCTGCAAAAGCAGAAGAATCGTGACCCTCAAGCTGGTTACGCTCGCGATTTTGTCGAACTGTTGCGTGAGATCCTTCCCGATTGTGTCGAAAAGAATATCAAAGTTCTTTCAAATGCCGGCGGCGTCAATGTCGAAGGCTGTGCTTCGGCCATCGCCGATGCCGCGCGAGAACTCGGCCTACAAGGGAAAGTAAACATCGGCGTCGTGACCGGCGATGACGTGCTCGACAAGCTCGACAATTGGCTTGAACAAGGCGTCGCGATCAACAGCATGGACGACGGCACGCCGCTCTCGGCCATCCGCGACAAGGTCCAATCCGCCAACGTCTATCTCGGTGCCGAAGCCCTCGTCGAAGCCCTTGGCAAAGGTGCTAATGTCATCGTCGGAGGCCGTTTGACCGACACGGGTCTGACGCTCGCTCCGCTGATGCACGAGTTCGGTTGGACGTTCGACGACTGGGACAAGGTCTCGGCCGGCACGATTGCGGGCCACATCATCGAATGCGGTGCCCAATCGAGCGGCGGCAACTGCCAGTACGATTGGCAGTCGATCCCCGACATGGCGAACATCGGCTTCCCGATCATCGAGGCCTCACCAAACGGTGAATTCATCGTCACCAAACACGAAGGCACCGGCGGCCGAGTCAACGTCCAGTCCGTCACCGAGCAGCTTCTCTACGAGATGGGCGACCCGCACGAATACATCACGCCGGACGTCGTCGCCGATTTCGCATCGATCCAACTCGAGCCCGCGGGCGAAAACCGCGTCCGCGTCCACGGCATCACCGGCCACCCAAAGACCGATTTCTACAAAGTCTCCATCGCCTACACCGGCGGCTACAAGAGCGTCGGTACGCTGGTTTACTCCTGGCCCGACGCCCTCGAAAAAGCCCAAGCCGCCGACAAGATCTTGCGTGAAAGGTTAGATAATCTCGGCCTAAAGTTCGACACCATCCTAACCGAATTCGTCGGCGTCAGCGCCACCCACGCGCATCTCGCCGGAACGCGGGCACCCTTGCCCGCAATGAGTGCGAAGCACGAACCAAACCTCTCGCCGGAGGAACCAGCGATTGCGGGCAAGGGTGCCCGCGTTCCCACGGATATCCCCGAAGTCCAACTCCGCATCGGCGTCCGCGGCCAAAACAAATCCGACGTCGAACGCTTTACCAAAGAGATCGCCCCGCTCATCCTCACCGGCCCGCCCGCCGTAACAGGCTTCGCCGGCGGCCGCCCAAAGGTCGAAGAAATAATGGCCTACTTCCCCGCCCTCATCCCAAAGTCGCTGATCGAAACAAAGGTCGATATCGTCGAGGCGTAGTCAGAACCGGGAGCGATAGCGACTGGGTTCCTTTCCGTCAAGACAACTGCATGAAAGGGCAACCCAAAACTCTAGACGCAAAGTACCTTTCGATGTATGATGCACTTATGAGAAATGAATACACGGCTGTCGTAAAACAGGACGGCGACTGGTGGATCGGTTGGATCGAAGAGGTGCCCGGCGTCAATTGTCAGGAAGCCACTCGCGAAGAACTCTTGGAAACTCTCCGTGTAACCCTTGCCGAAGCACTCGAATTCAATCGCGAGGATGCTCGCCGAATGGCGGGCGTCGGTTTTGAGGAAGCTCTGATCGCTGCATGAAGCTCCGCGATCTGGTCAGACATCTTCAAGATCATCCGCCCGGGTCGCGTAGCGACAAATTGACTTTAGTCGTGGGTTTCAACCCACGGATGGAATGAACGAAATGCGCTCGTCGCGGAGCGACGATTGAATCGCCGTGGCAAACACATACTCCAATCTCTTCTACCACCTGGTGTTCTCGACCAAAGGCCGTCGCGAACTCATCCATCGTGATATCGAAGAACGTGTCTGGGCCTACATCGGCGGCATCGCTCGCAAACATGGAATGACCGCACTACAGATCGGCGGGATCGAAACGCACATCCACGCGCTCGTGATGGCTAAACCTGTCCATTCACCAAGCGAGATCGCAAAATACATCAAAGGCGATTCGTCAAAATGGATCCACACGGAGTTTCCCGACCTATCGGCTTTCGCATGGCAGGATGGATATGGGGTCTTCTCGGTGAGCAAATCGAACGTCCCCGAGGTGATCGAATATATACAGGGACAGCGCGAGCATCACAAGCTGCAGACTTTTGAGGATGAATACGTCTCGATGTTACGATTCAATGGTATTGAATATGATGAGCGGTACTTGTTCGATTGATCCAACCGTCGCTACGCGACGCGGTTTTTTATTTGCAACGGTCCGTGGGTTGAAACCCACGGCTAAGTTCATATCACCGCTACGCGGTAATGCCATGACCGCCGCCGCCGATGCCTTCGAAGCGACCTTTGGCCCGACCGCCACCGCCACCGCCGAACACGTAGCCGCCACAGCCGACACCGCCGCCAAGATACGCGAAGGCATGGTCGCCGTCCGCGTCCTCGACGGCAT
>JAGOWF010000274.1 GCA_018060305.1 Pyrinomonadaceae bacterium | reverse complement strand
TTTAATTTCGCGACCGATGTTGACAGCGGCCAGCGCGCCGAGATCAAGAGAATGCAAACATTACTCGTCGAGAAACCGTAATAGGGAACATGAATTTAACAGGAACTGCGAATATTCGCATCGTCGTCGTCCTTTGTCTTTCGCTCATTGTCGTGTCGAGTGCAATGAGTCAGTCACCCTCCCCGACCCCGACACCACCTCCGCAAGATCCGTTCGCGCTGCAAAAAGCTCCGCCGCTGCCTGTCGGAATGAAGGGCTCTGACGCGAGCGACCCGCGGGCGAAATTGTCGGCGGGGCTCTTTGACGCTGGCGTAGCATCATTTGGCATCAAGCATTTGCAGCTTTTGAAAAAGCCGGACGCTTTCGAACTTGGTCTTGACCCTGATGGCCCAAAGATGGGGCCTGCGCTAAAAGTATTCGGCATCGCCGATCCAAAAATGGTCCCGACCGCGACACGAATGCTGCTCGGCGGGTTGGCTTTTGGCAATTCGGATCTTGCGTTTCAGCGAAATCACGTGTTCATGGGCAATTTTTACGGGATGAACATCTACGACATCGCCGATCCTGCCAATGCCAAGCTCGTGACCTCGATCATTTGTCCGGGTGGGCAGGGCGATCCGTCGGTGTTCGGGAATCTGCTGTTTATGTCCGTCGAGCAGAATAACGGCCGGTTGGATTGCGGCGTTCAGGGGTTTCCCGTGCCGCCCCTGCCTACAAACGGACAACCTCCCGTAACACCTGCCGACAAGGACAGGTTTCGCGGCGTTAGGATATTTGACATCTCGGATATCCGCAATCCAAAGCAGGTCGCTGCGGTGCAAACATGCCGCGGGTCGCATACGCACACGCTGGTTGTCGATCCCAAGGACAAAGAGAACGTTTACATCTATGTCTCAGGCACATCGTCGGTCCGTCCGGACGAAGAACTTGCAGGATGCTCCGGGGGCACCCCGGATAAAAATCCTGAGACGGCCCTCTTTCGTATCGAGGTGATCAAGGTGCCGCTCGCAAATCCACAGGAGGCGAAGATCGTTTCAGCACCGCGCATTTTTATGGAATCGCGAAGCGGCGAGATCGCAGGCCTAAAAAGCGCGGCGACGCACGGAACCGGCAAGCCTTCACCGACCGATCAATGTCACGACATCACCGTCTATCCGGAACTCGGTCTGGCTGCAGGGGCCTGTTCCGGTAACGGGATAATCCTCGACATCAAGGATCCAGCAAATCCGAAACGGATCGATGCGGTCAATGACCCGAATTATGCCTACTGGCATTCGGCCGCGTTCTCGAACGACGGCACGAAAGTCGTCTTTACGGATGAGTGGGGCGGCGGAATGGGTGCACGGTGCCGCGGGAACGACCCGAACGTCTGGGGGGCAGATTCTGTCTTTAACCTCAAGGAGAATAAGCTGCATTTCGCCGGCTACTATAAATTGCCCGCAGCCCAGGCTGACAGCGAGAACTGCGTGGCTCACAACGGCTCGTTGATCCCGGTGCCGGGCCGAGACCTCAAGATCCAGGCCTGGTATCAGGGCGGCATCTCGCTGATGGACTTTACCGATCCAGCAAAGCCGGTCGAGATCGCATATTTTGACCGCGGCCCGATAGACGACAAGATGCTGGTAATGGGTGGTTCGTGGTCGGCATATTGGTATAACGGCCGTATCTATTCGTCCGAGATCGCCCGCGGACTGGATATATTCGAGTTAACACCGACCAAATACCTTTCGCAAAACGAGATCGATGCGGCAAAGGCGGTTCATGTCGATGCCCTCAACGTCCAGATGCAGGAACGCTTCCATTGGCCGAATAATATGTCGGTCGCAAAGGCCTATTTGGATCAACTCGAACGATCTCGAGCAATGTCAGTCGCTGATATCTCGACTGTGCGTGCCGCCATCGACAAGAAAGATGAAGGTAAGATGAAAAAGCTCGGAAAAGACATCGGCCGTCGCTACAATGCGTCGTTTGGCCCGGACGGTGTTCGCATGCGGGCGTTGGCTGAGATCCTGAAGAGTCCCGCGCTATAGGCTGACGGCTGAAAATCTGTTAGAATTCGCCCAGGAACAGTTGATCTGGCCTGGGCGAAGTTATGTTCAGCGACAATTTCAGACGTGGCGAAGAGAAAGGCAAAGGAATGGCCGGTTCAAAGGCCGTGTCCAAGCTTGCCGATCTGGGTTGGAAGGCTTTCCAGGCTATCAATACCGCTTTGCCTGAGGGAAGGTCGATACAGCCGAAATGGGCCGCCGAACCACTGCTTAAATCATACGAGCGCACTGCTCCGCCGCTTGGCTTTCCGAGGGAAACGGACAGCCTGTGTCCCGCGTGTGTCAAATCCGTCCGTAGCGGCGTGATTGCAGGCGACATCCCACTCGATATTCTCATGGACGCCCATCCGGGCGAGATCAAGGCACAGATCGTTGAGGAGAACGGACAGATAATCATGCGAAAGGAGTGCCCGACGCACGGCCTGTATGAAGACGTTCTGGCGACGGATGCGAGGTTTCTTGAGCGGATCGAAAAGCTGTTCTTTGGGCGAGATTTTAAGGCTGCGGACGACTCGCACGTTCACCACCACGGGACGAGCGATATCAAATTCGGCCGCGGCGCGGTGCTAACGGTCGATCTGACAAATCGCTGCAACATGATGTGCAATCCGTGCTTCATGGACGCGAATCAGGTCGGTTATGTGCACGAGCCGACGTTCGAGGATACGAAAGCGATTCTCGATCGAGCTGTTTCGTTCAAGCCAAAGCGTCAGGTGATCATCTTGTTTTCGGGCGGTGAACCGACCTTGTCGCCATATTTTCTCGACGCGGTCGCGTATGCGAAGAAGGTCGGATTTTACCGGATCCTTGCGGCAACGAACGGCATCCGCTATGCCGAGGACATCGAGTTTTGTAAGGCTGCGAAGGAGGCCGGGCAGCATGGCGTTTATCTGCAGTTTGACGGCACGAACGAAGAGGACAACAAGCATCGCGGCGTCGGCAACCTCTTTGACGTAAAGCTGAAAGCCATCGAAAATCTCGCCTCGGTCGGCATCAAGGTCACGCTGGTCACGACGATCGTTAATTCGTGGAACAACGAGGGGATCGGCTCGATCGTCAAATTCGCCGCCGAGAACATCGACAAGGTGCAGACGATCGCGTTTCAGCCCGTGAGCTTTACAGGCCGTGACGAAGACATCTCGGAGAAGGATCGAATGCAGCAGCGTTATACGCTTGCGGGCATGACGCACGATCTCAAAAAGCAGCTCGACGGCACGCTCGAACCGCTCCGTGATTGGTTTCCGCTTAGTTCGTATTCCGCATTCACCTCTGTAATGGATATGCTGCAGGGCGCGGATGCTCCGTGGGGATGGTCATCCTGCAATTGCCATCCGAACTGCGGCATCTTCACGCTGATGGTGGTGAATAAAAAGACCGGGCGAACAAAGTCGCTCTTCGAGTTCTTCAATTATGAGCAATTCATGATGGACGTCGCGAAGATCACCGACACCGCACGCGGCAAGAAGCTAACAATGGCTCAACTCGCTATGGCGATCATGCGGAATTACGACGCTTCGCGGGCGCCGGAGGGCTTCCCGATCTCGCAGATCGTCAATTTGTTCAAACCGTCCTCGACGACATCGAACAGCGACCGCAACGACCGGATGCAGGCCG
>JAGOWF010000060.1 GCA_018060305.1 Pyrinomonadaceae bacterium | reverse complement strand
CATCACTTCTTGTTCGACGAGGTTTTGCAGGATCTGCAATCTCGCCGCCGCCAATTCGAGTGGTGACATCTTGGCTTCCTGGCCCCGGGATTCCTGCTTGACCGCGCGCTCGACCTCCTGCATGGTGATGACCTTGCCATTCACCTTGGCGGCCGTTTCATTTGGGTCCACCGAACCGCTCGACGAATTACCTGCCGGCGCCTGCCCGCAGGCGGCGAAAAAGGCCGCCGACAATGCGATCGCTGCCGTCAGCGACGGCCGTTTGGTTTTCATATTCAAAATAGCTCCTATGGCTTTCAATCTATTCATGTTTGACTAATATCAGGACGTTTTGTTATAAATATCGTTTTGAGTTTTTCTAAAACTCACCGGGAAATAATATGGCACAACGCTGCGACATCTGTGGGAAAGGCCCGCAATTTGGTAATAACGTTTCACACGCCAACAATAAAACGCGTCGGCGATTCAATCCTAACCTCCAACCAGTCCGCGTCCAGCTGCCCACCGGCGGTAACGCGAAAATGAAGGTCTGCACACGCTGCATCAAGTCTGGAAAAGTTGTCAAAGCCGCGTAAATCTTAGAGATACGAGCTGCCGTAATGGTTGCAAAACGCCCGTAGATACGGGCGTTTCTTTTTCCCTACAAGACCGCGATGCAGTCGATCTCAACTCGCGCCCCGCGCGGCAGCGCGGCAGCCTGAACCGTCGCCCGAGCGGGTTTGTTCTCGCTGAAATAGCGCGAATACACCTCATTCATCTCGGCGAAATCATTCATATCCGCAAGGAACACCGTCGTCTTTACGACGCCCTTCAAACCCGTCCCCGCCGCAGCCAAGACCTCACTCAAATTCTTTAAGACCTGCTCCGTCTGCTCCGCCACAACTTCGGAGACAAACTCGCCCGTCGCCGGATCGATAGGTATCTGGCCCGAACAAAACACCATTCCGCCCGCCTTAACGGCCTGCGAATACGGCCCTATCGCGCCGGGGGCCTTGTCTGTGGTAACGATCTCGATCATAAAAACGTCCTTACCTAATCCCTAAGCAAAACGCGAATTCTATCAAATCGGGCCGCAAAAGAAAAGGAAGGAACCACCGATGACACGGATCGACTCGGATAGACTGCCGCTAGAGGATGATCCGCTTGACCTCAACGCGGGGATTACCGAAGTTGACTAGCAAACAGAGACGGAATCCCGTTGCCCGTAGGTAATTCAAGCACTGGGCCCGATGAATATCGTTCAAGTCACGCACCGCTTTGAGTTCGATTAGGACTGCCTCATTGACGACGAGATCCGCTTCGTACTTTCCAACAATCGCGCCGTCGTAGTGAACAAGTAATTCTGCTTGTTTCTGGACCCGCAGGCCAGCTTTTACAAGCTCTAACGCGAGGGCATTCTCATAAACCTTTTCCAAGAAGCCACACCCTAACTTATTGCCGACGGTAAAGGCGCAACCAATGATCCGTTCAGTCACTTTATCAATTTCGCTCTTCCAGTCCGGGACGTCACCGAGCAGCGAAGAAAATTCCTCTTCCTTATTTGAGTTCATCTGTGCCATCCGTGGTTTCAGCCTAACCTCCTAGGCGTTGACACGCTCGACCGTGATAACCCCCGGGACGTGTTCGATGGCACCGACGACTTTGTCCAGGTGTTTCTTATCGAATACCTCAACGGTTACTTCGATCATGCCAATGTCGTTCTTTGAGACGTTTGCGCGGGCGTCGCGGATGCCGGTTTTGATATCGGCGATGGCATTAGTGATGCCGGCGAGCATGCCGGTGCGATTTTCGGTAGTGGCAAGGAGTTGAACGGATTGGATGTGGTCTTTATCTGTTTTGGCCCACTCGACATCGACAATACGATCTTTGTTGACCATTAGCTGTGAGACGTTCTTGCAGCGTCTGTTGTGGACGACGATGCCTTTATCGAGTGAGATGTAGCCAATGATATCCTCGCCACGAAGCGGATTGCAGCACTTGCCGCGGTTGATCAGCAGATTATCGACGCCCTTAACGATAATTGCGTCCTCCATACCGATGAGCTTGCGCACGGCACGGGTCGCAGACTTGAGGCGTGTAGGTTTGCCGGCGTCGGGGTCGAGTTCCTTTAGTTTCTCAGCTCCGAGATGTTTGCCGAGCACATTGCGCGGCAGCGTCTTGCCATAGCCAACCGACGCAAAGAGATCTTCGGGCCGGCTGAGGCCATACTCGTTTGCGATCCGCTTCAATTCGGCTTCATCCGAGAGGAATTTCTTCGCCGCGACACGAAACTTTTCTGCTTCCTTTTCGAGCAGCTTGCGCCCGATCTCTATCGATTCCAAACGCTGCTGCTGCGAGATGTAATGCCTGATATGACTACGGGCACGCGACGTGACGGCGTGCTCCAGCCAATCGCTCGACGGCTTTGCGTTCTGCTTGGTCAGTATCTCGATCACGTCGCCGTTCTTGAGCTCGGTCTTAAGGGGAACGATCCGTCCGTTTATCTTTGCCCCGGTGCACTTGTCGCCGACGCCGGAATGGATCGCATAGGCAAAATCGATCGTCGTTGAGCCCTTTGGCAACTGGATGACCTTGCCCATCGGCGTAAATGCGTAAACGTCCTTGGGATAAAGGTCGAGCTTAAGCGTCTCAATAAAGTCGGCGGAATCATCGTGCTCGTGTGTCTCTTCGACCAGAGGCAGCAACAGTTTCTCGACTGTCCGTCGCAGTTCATCGAGTGTCGCCTCATCCTCTTTCTTGCCGAGACTGCTCTCTTTGTATCGCCAATGTGCCGCGACGCCCTCCTCGGCGATACGGTGCATATCCTCGGTGCGGATCTGCACCTCGAAGGGCTGTCCGGCGTCGCCGATCACGGAAGTATGCAGCGAGCGGTAGAGGTTGTCCCGCGGTATTGCGATCCAGTCCTTGAACCTCTCCGGAACGGGCGTCCATATATCGTGAATGACCCCCATCGCAAGGTAGCAGTTCCCGGGCTCGTTCGGTGTGATGATGCGGGCGGCGATCAGGTCATACACCTGCTCGATGTGTATCTTTTGCTTCTTGAGCTTCTTCCAGAGCGAATAGAGACGCTTTACGCGGCCCTCTACGCTGATATAAGGGACTTTATTCGCAGTCAGCTTCTCGGCGATCGTCGTCTTTATCTTCTCAAGGGCGGCTTCGAGTTCCGGTCGGCGAATATCGACCTCGCGTGCAAGCCGCTTGTAGTCCTGCGGATATAGATTCTGGAATGAGAGATCTTCGAGTTCGCCGCGGACCTTACCCATTCCCAGGCGGTGCGCGATGGGAGCGTAGATGTCGAGCGTTTCCTGTGAGATACGGGCTCGCTTATCGGGCTTGAGATACTGCATCGTCCGCATGTTGTGTAAGCGGTCGGCAAGCTTGATGAGCACGACGCGAACGTCGGTGACCATTGCCAGCACCATCTTGCGCACGTTTTCGGCCTGCTGCCTCTCCTTTGAAAGGTCGCTGATGTTGGCGATCTTTGTCAGGCCGTCAACCAATGCCGTTATCTCGTCACCGAACGTCTGGCGAATCGTATCGAGGTCAACCAACGTGTCTTCGACAACGTCGTGCAGCAGGCCGGTCGAAACGCTCACCTCGTCAAGCCGCATATCGGCCAGGATGGCGGCGACCTCGATCGGATGGACCAGATACGGCTCGCCCGAGGCGCGCGTCTGGCCGCGATGGTGCAGGGCCGAGAACATATACGCGCGGCGGATCAGTTCGATATCGGCGTTGGGCCGATTCGCCTGGACTTTTTCGATAACGTCCTCGATCCTGATCATAGAACAAATTACGAGTTATCAATTACGAATTACGCTCTAAACATCGTAATTGAAAATTCGTAATTCGTAACTGAAAAAACGATGCTCAATTAAATTGTAATTGAGCATCGTCTAAGTTGGAAAGAAAAACGCTGTTACTTATTCGAAGCGGCGTTAGCGTTCGCTTTTGCCTTACCACCGGGGCCCTCGGCCTCCTTGGCGGCTGCACGCTCATCGATCTCGGTCTGGATGTTCTTGCCAATATCGCTCAATTCGAGGAACTTCTTGCGATAGTCATCGGCCTCACCCTTTAACCGCGTATAATCCTCGCCGCGGCCCTCCATCTCAGCCAGGAAGGCCGATTGATAAAGCAGGCTCGTCTTATATGAGCGAGCGGATTCAAACACCTTCAGCAGGTCCTGCTTTGCCTTCAGCTCCGCATCGGACAGCGACTTGATATTAATGCTCGCTGCATTCTTCACCGTATCCGGCTCGAGGGCGATCGCCTGATCGATAAGCTGCGTTCCGTCCGCTATGCACTGCTTGAACTTCTCAAATTCCTCAGTGCTGACGGGCTTGACATAGGTGTAGGCCGGTTTTCCGTCCTTTGTGGTCTTCTTCTTGGTCGCCTCAGTGTCTGAAATGTCCGTCGCGCAGCCATTCTTCTTTGCGGCAAGCGAAGTGAATGCCTCAGCCCTCTGCTCGGGTGGAATGCTCGCGTTCTGCGAGCGTTTAGTCACCCAGTCGAGCCACTCGTCAGGTTTCTGTAGGTTCTCATAGAGGCTTGCGACCGCCTTGTATGACGCCTGGTCCTTTGGATCGAAAGCCAAAGCCTTCTGGTACTCGACGATCGCCTGCTCGGCTTTCGCCGTCTCCTTCCGGTTGCCGATATACTGCGAATGAAGCGTTCTGGCCAGAAAGAGCTGGGCCATTCTCCCTTCGAGATAGTCGCCCTTGGGATCGCGACCGATCGCTTTCTTAAAGAGTGCCTGGGCCTCGTCGAATTTGCGGTTCTTATAGGCGGCCGAGCCGTCAACCAGGTCCTTACGGGCCATTACACGGTTGTAATAGCCGCAATTCGCTCCTGCCAATACACTGACAGCTAAAAGAGCGATGATTCCAATACGAGAGAATCTCATCATTTGACTCCATTCACGCCGCCTGCGGCCGGAGAATGTCCGGCCACGAGCATCGGCGGCAAATTACTCTGACAGATCGTCGACCTGAAGCCCGATCGGCGAAGCGCCCGCCGCCTTTGCTGCGTCGATCACCTTTACGACATCACCGTATCTGACCGATTTTGGTGACTTTATAAAGATCGTCTTTTCGATCTCATTCGTCCCTTCACGAAACACGCCCTGATTCTCGCGTTCCTTGAAGACCTCACGAAGCTTGTTTCCCAGCTTTTCCGTGTCGGTGACATCTCCGAACGGTTCGTTGTTGAGCGTGACGCCCCGTGTCTCTTTGTTGATCGCCACGACGAGCGTCAGCGGATTGGGCTTGACATTGACATCCTGCTGGTCCTTTGGTTCAGCAGGGACCTTCGCCTCAAATCGGCTCGGCTTGAGCGGCGTGATGACCATAAAGATGATCAGCAGCACGAGCAGCACGTCGATCAAGGGCGTCACATTAATATGTGGTGTTGCGCCGCCTTCACCGCCGGCGCTTACTGACATAGCCATATTTCACTTACCTCGGTCAATGAACGCCCAGATCTACTGGGACGGTTCGCCGCCCTTCTTCTTGTCCGCCACGAGGCCGATCTTATCAATATCCTGCTTGCGAATAGTGTCTATCGCGGCCACGACGCGGCCGTAATCGACATCGACACCGCTCTTGATATAGACAATTCGCTTATCGGGCGTCTTCCCCTCCATGCGACGCTTGATAACGTCGCCAAGGGCATCGATCGGATACTGCTCTTTCCCGATGTAGAAATTACTATTATCAGGAATCGCCACGATGACGGACGTATCTTTCGCGATGTCAGCATCCTCGTCGGGGCTGACCATATCGCGGGGAAGATTTACCGAGACACCCTGCTGGAGCAGCGGCGTGACGATCATGAAGATGATCAGCAGCACGAGCATGACGTCCACCATCGGTGTGACGTTGATCTCGGAATTGTATTCGTCGGTCCCGCCGATTTTCATACTCATAGCAAAAGTCTCCTGTTTACTGCTGAGGCCAAGGAATTGCCTTTACTATCCACGAAGGCTGCGTGCACGCTGTTTGATAAAGTAATCAACCAGTTCCGACGCTGAGTTCTCCATCTCCACGCCAAAGCTTGTAACCTTGTTCGTGAAGTAGTTGAACAACCACACCGCGGGAACCGCCACCAGAATACCGAATGCGGTAGCAACCAGCGCCTCAGCAATAGCACCACCGACCGCTCCGATACCGGCCGATTCGTTGGTTCTCAACGCCTGAAACGCCCCGATGATACCGACAACCGTTCCGAAGAGTCCCACGAACGGGGCCGTCGAGCCGACGGTCGCGAGTCCGGCGAGGCCGCGCTTCAATTCAGCCGTCTTGACCGCGATGGCACGCTCGAGAGCACGCTTTGAGGCCTCCATCTCGTCTGCCGAGATATCAGTGTTGCCCTGATGAGCGGCAAACTCCTTAAGCCCCGACGATACAACCATCGCAAGATGCGAATCCTTGTGCTTGTCGCTGATATTGATCGCCTCATCAATGTTGCTGTTCTTCAGGGCCATGGCCACCTTCGGCGCATACTGGCGCGACTGGGCCTTGGCCTTGTTATAGGTCAGCCACCTTTCGATCCCGACAGCGATCATATACACCGACTGGATCAAAAGGGTGATGATAACGCCCCAACCCGGAATGGTAAGGCTCTTTGCGATATCGTAAACCCCGAAGGAGACTCCGCCCTCGGAGAACATCAAGAAAAAGCCCGAAATATCCGTTCCGATCAGGCTGGCTACAAAAGTCATGGTTTTTCCTCCAATGAAATCAAAAGAATTCTAATATTGCGATCGATCTGATAGGCCAAGACGGCCGCTGAAGGCGGCCGTCTGACCATTGCGTCCCTTATGGAACAAAATTATACGTGATGACGCCCGAGACCTTCACCGGCTGTCCGGAAAGCAGCGTCGGGCTGAACCGTGCTCCGCGTGCCGCTCCCTCAGCCGCAGCACGCAGCAACGGATGACCGCTGACGGCGTGGGCCGAGATCACACTGCCCGATTCGCTGATAAGCACCTGAACACTCACCGAACCGGAGGCACGCATTGCCCTAGCCGCTGCCGGATACGCAGGCTTCGGCAGGCTCGTGGCCCTGCCGTTCAGGACGCCGCCCGAGACGGTTTTTGGCGGGGCCTTTTTCTCAGGTGGCGGAGGCGGAGGCGGAGCTCCTGTGCCGCCGGTCTCACTGTCGCCCGTGCCGGTCGAAAGGCCGCCCGTGCCGCCGGAATCAACCACACGGGCCACGCCCGGATCGATCCTGGCTCCAGTATCCGAGTTTGTATCGCCCAGTTTGGTCATGCGGTCGAGGCGCATCTCCTTTACCTGGTTGCGCGTCGTGCTGATAGTGTCAGGCGGCTTGATCGGCGTCTGAAAGATGTTTTGGATCAGTTCCTTACGAACATCGACGTCGGGCTGCTTTTGCTCCTCAGGCTTCTTTTGCTCCTCCGGCGGCGGCTCTTCGTCCGCGACCGGAACGGGTGCAACGAGTGTCGTAAGCGACAGATCATCTCCGCCCATGCCGTAGTCATGAGCAAACAGGTCGCGCGTCCACAGGCCGACAACCGCTATCACCGCGATCACGAGAACGGTCAGCATGAATTGGCCGCGCCGTTTATTCTCAGCTCCGGTGTCTTTAGATTCTACAAGTTGGTCTAGCATTCTACTTCCTCCCTTTCGTCCGGTGCCAAGTCAGGTCAAGGGCTACGAAAAACTATTATTGCTTTGATGTCATTAACAAATCTCAGCGTTGCAACCACTCAGTTATCCCAAAGGACAGACGTAGAGATGTTCGAGATGCCTTTCCCGCTCGATGAGCCCGGACGAGGCAGAATGCAAACGCAAATAATTGACCAGCAACGAAATGAAGTCTAAAAGTTTAACAAAACAAAGTCAAGAAAGATGTCCTGCTTTTGCGTGATAAATTCAGGCTATGTCGTCACTTACCTTGTCACCGGGCGACGCGTCACCGTGCGACGCGCGGACGAGGCCAATTTCTCGCCTTGCTGCTGCGGCAAAAGCACCTCTTTGACCCGCGAATCGCCCAACTTGCTCTGCCACCAAATGGCGATCGGACTCGCGATCGCTATGGTCGAATATGTTCCCGTTATCGACCCGACAAACAGGGCCAGCGAGAATCCGCGAAGCACCTCCCCGCCAAACAATACCAATGCGAGAACCGCCAAAAACACTAGGCCGTTCGTGACGATCGTTCGCGACATCGTCTGGTTGATAGACTGATTGGTCAGCGAGTATAGCGACTCGCCGCGATGCAGCGAAAGGTTCTCGCGAATTCGGTCAAAAATAACGATCGAGTCATTGACCGAGAAGCCGACAAGAGTCAGCAGCGCGGCCAACACATTAAGGCTGATCTCCCACTGGAAGAGCGTAAAGAATGCCAATGTGATCAGTACGTCGTGAAAGACCGCGATAACGGCACCGGCCGCATACGTCCAGTCGTATCGGAACGCGATAAACAACAGGATGCCGACCATGCCGAGCAAGGTCGCGATCACGGCCTGATTGCGAAGCTGCGCACCGGCCACCGGCCCGACCGAGTCTGTCCCGACGATCTTATAGGCCGCCGTCTGATCGTCGTTGAGCGTTGCCGCCCCCTCAGCTTCCTTACCAAACGTGTCGAGGCCCCTTTTTACAAAGCAGCGGCCTGCCTCGTCAACATTGGGGCATTCCTCTCTCTGGCCCATCGTCGGCACCTTTATCAGCACCTCGTCGGCCTTGTCGGTCGATTCCTGGATTATCGCTTCTTCAACGCCGACGCCTTCGAGCGCCGCGCGGATATCGTCCGCAACCGGCTTACTCCGAAACTTCGCAGTTACGACCGTGCCGCCCTTGAAATCGACGCCCATATTAAAGGCATCTGTTCCGCCGGGCGTAAACTGACGGCCAATGGCGGAGCCGAGCCCGGCCAACAGGATCACGATCGACACCATAATGAGCGGCTTTCGCCAGCCCATCCAATCGACGTCTATGTTCTTAAAGATTTCCAGCATCTAAATACTCAATTTTTCCATGTTCGGGCGCTTCTCGATGAGCCACATAAAGATGGTTCGCGAGACGAATACCGCCGAGAACAGGTTGATCAACAGTCCAAGGACAAGGGTCACCGCAAAACCGCGTATCGGGCCTGAACCGTAGATATAAAGGATGACCGACGACAGGATCGTCGTGATATGCGTATCTATGATCGTTATAAAGGCGCGGTCAAAGCCGAGCTCGATCGCCCCGGCTATCGATTTGCCGTCGCGCATCTCTTCACGAATGCGCTCAAAGATAAGCACGTTCGAGTCCACGGCCATACCGATGCCCAGGATAAGGCCCGCGATACCCGGCAGCGTCAGCGTCGATTTGATCATCACGAGCGCAGCCATCGTCAGCAGCATGTTCAACACCAAAGCGACAACTGCATTCACGCCCGACCCGCGATAGTAAAACAGCATGAATAAGACGACAAAGATAACGCCGCCGAGCGACGCCTCGACACCGGCCTTGATCGAATCGGCTCCGAGGCTCGGCCCTACGGTGCGTTCTTCCTGATACTCGATCTTCGCCGGCAGCGCGCCTGACTTCAGGGTAAGGGCCAGATCCTCGGCTGACTCCTTAGTAAACCGGCCCGTGATCTGTCCCTGATCAAAGATCTGTGACTTGATGAAGGCTGCTGACTTGACTTCGCCATTGAGGACGACAGCCATGTAATTGTTGATATTCTTACCTGTCCAGTCGCCAAACTTTTGCGCGCCCGCCGGCTTCAGCGAAAAGCTGATCTCAAAATCGCGGTCGCTCCCGGTTCGCGAGCCCGCACTCGCCTCACGCAATTCGCTGCCGTCAACGATCGCAGGATATTCGACGACGACGAACTGTTTGGGTTTGTTTGGATCAGGCGATGCATTCGATGATTTGTTTGTCGGCTCGTCTTTGTCCGCGTATGGCAAAATGCGTCGAGTGGGCGGCACTGTCCCGCCGAGCGATTGCTTGGCTGCCTCTTCGGTTGGGTACGTCTGAACGGGCTGCGGATTCGGTTGGCTCACGACCTTCATCAGGGCAAGGTTCGATTCCGCACCGATCAGGTTCTTGATGCGTTCCGGGTCATCAACGCCCGGCATCTGTAACAGGATCTGTCCCGACGATTCAGCTCCGTGCTTTTGCAGTGTCGGCTCCTTAACACCAAATGCGTTGATACGGCTCTCGATGATCTTCATCGCCTGATCGACCGCCTGTATCTTTAGCACCTGCTGTATCTGCGATGGCAGCGTCCAGCGGATCGTGTTGCCGCTTGTCGTCTCTGTCCAATTTACGAAGTCAACTTTTTTCTTGACCTCATCGATCACCGCCTGAGCCTGGGCAGGATCGGAGAGCGTGAGTTCAACGGCGTAATTCGACCCGTCGGCGATGACATTATTACCGCTGACCGGCAGCTTGGCATCGGTCGCCGCCGTCATGGCTGCCTGAGCGTTGTTCTCGGTAAGTGTCTTAAGGTAATCGTCCGTCTTGACCCGCATGACAAGATGCGAGCCGCCCTTGAGGTCGAGGCCGAGATTGATATTCTCGGCAAGGTTCGCCTTAATGCCTTCCCACGAGAGGTCGGCCGCCGTCGGGGTGCGTCGTGGGCCGATCACGAGATAAATGCCCGTGAGGGTAATGGCGATAATGATCGCCGTTCGGATCCATAAACCGGTGTTCTTCATATTACTGCGTGACAAGGTGAACAGTGACAAGTGACAAGAAAGGCTTGTCACGGTTTACCGTTCACAGTTCACTATTCCGCCTTTTTGCCTACGACGGCGCTCTTCCCGACCTCGAGGAACGACTTGTCGGCACTGACGATGATAAGACTCGTCTCTCGGACCTCTTTAACCGTCCCGATGATGCCGCCGTTGGTGACGACCTCGTCGTTGATCTTGAGCGAGCCGATCATATCCTGAATCTGCTGTTTCTGGCGTTTTTGAGGCAGGATCACGAGGAAATAAAAGATGCCGAATATGAACACGAACGGAAGCAGCGTCCATATAAGGCTGCTGCCGCCTGCCGCTTCACCCTCAAAAAACAAAAAGAAAGTATTCATCGCAAATCCAATGGAAAAGACAAAAGCAAAATAATATACATTTGATGCAGCTTAATCAAACGGCGCATCGTTCTCTTGCAGTTTTTCGAGAAAAGCTCTTTTGAAGGGTTGGTATGAGCCGCCCATGATCGCCTCACGTAAGCGCCGCATCGTGTCCACAAAGAACGCCACGTTGTGATGCGAGATCAGTATCGCCGCGTTCATCTCGCCTGCCTGGTATAGGTGCCTAAGATAAGCTCTCGAATAGCGGCGACAGACTGAGCAGCCGCAATCAGCGTCAAGCGGTTCGTTGTCGAGCGCGAACCTTGCATTGCGGATATTGAGCTTACCGCGCGATGTGAACGCGCCGCCCGTGCGCCCATTGCGCGTCGGAATAACGCAATCAAACATGTCCACACCATGCCCGATGGCCTCCACCAAGTCCTCTGGCGTGCCGACGCCCATGAGATACCTAGGCGCGTCAGCAGGCATCTGTGGCGCAAGAAATTCGAGGACGCTATACATCACTAATTTTTCTTCCCCAACACTCAGCCCACCGATCGCATACCCGTCAAACCCGATCTCGACTGTGCGTTCAAGACTCTCCATCCTAAGGTCGAGGTGTCCCGCACCCTGGACAATACCGAAAAGAGCCTGCCTGTCAGAACCACCTGTGGTAGCGGGTGGTTGAACGTGGTCTTGCACAGCCGTCGCAGCGTGCGTTAAACCACCCGCTACGGCAGGTGCTTCTGACTGAAGCTCATCAAACTTTTTCTTCGACCTCGCCGCCCACCGCGCTGTCAGTTCCAAACTCTGTCTCGTTCGCTCGTGCCCTGCATCGCCTGGCGGGCATTCATCAAAGACCATCACGATCTCAGAATCGAGTGCCGCCTGCACCGCCATCGAGATCTCAGGCGATAGGAATTGCTTGCTGCCGTCAAGATGCGAACGAAACTCAACGCCCTCCTCAG
>JAGOWF010000059.1:9539-12007 GCA_018060305.1 Pyrinomonadaceae bacterium | reverse complement strand
CAATTTCCCGCCTTTACTTCACCGAGCAGCTTGCTTAGGCCGTAGAGGTCCCTCGCGTCGGGTTCGTCCGACTCCGAATAGTTACCCTTTCTTCCGCTGAAAACGCAATCCGTGCTCACCGAGATAAATCGAGATCCGCGCTCCGACACCATCGATGCGAGCCTGAGCGGAAAAAGCGTATTGATCCTCAGCGTGGTTACCGGATCCTTCGCCTCCGGAGCCTGTTTTATAACGCCGACCGCGTTGATGACCACGTCGGGCTGCGTTGCACTCAAGGCTGCCTTTAGGGCCTCATCACTCAGAACATCGACTTCCGCAATGGTCCGTTCGCGGTCGAAAATGCCATATCGCTCGGCATCGGTAAACGAAGTTCTGATCGTCGTCCAAACCTCGAATCGTCGCCCGAGTACCTGGACAAGCTTGTGCCCCAGCATTCCGGTTCCACCAAATACGAGGATTCTCATACGTTTAGCGACGGTTCTGGCGTGTTGATTCGAGGTTTCAGAGTTGGAGTGCACCGGAAAAGGAATCTATAATCGAGCCTTTACTACGATACCTAAAAACGTGAAAAAAGTCCTAATTACAGGTATTAACGGACAGGACGGCAGTTATCTGGCCGAACTGCTGCTTGAGAATGGTTATCAGGTTTTTGGGCTGCTGCGTGCCGGATCGCACGAGCCGCTTTCGCGGATCCAACACCTCACCGGCCAAATCGAACTCATCGAAGGAGACATCACCGACCTCGACTCGCTCACGAAACTTTTCAAAAGCACTCAGCCGGATGAAGTTTACAATCTGGCGGCCCAGTCGCACGTTGGGCTGTCGTTCGAGCAGCCGGTCATGACGGCACAGATAACAGGCGTCGGGGCCGTGAATGTATTTGAGGCCGCCCGCGTCAACGCCCCACAGGCCAGGATCTATCAGGCGTCGTCGTCGGAGATGTTCGGTGACTCAGCCGACGAGGACGGCTGCCAACGCGAGACCACTCGAATGGATCCCGCGTCGCCGTATGCCTGTGCAAAGGTGTTTGCATATCTATTGGCGAAGAGCTATCGCGCGGCCTACGGGATGTTCATATCCAACGGTATCCTCTTTAATCACGAGAGCCCTCGCCGGGGGATCAATTTTGTCACCAACAAAGTTTGCCGCGAGGCCGTGCGAATCAAGCTCGGCCTGGCGGAACGGATGCAGATCGGTAATCTAGACGTCCAGCGCGATTGGGGCCATGCAAGGGACTACGTCCGGGCGATGTGGCTGATGCTGCAGCAGGAACGCCCAGATGATTTCGTTTGCGCGACCGGCATTTCACATACCGTGCAAGAGTTGGTTGAGTACGTTTTTGGCAGGGTCGGCCTCGATTGGAACGAACTCATCGATATCGATCCAACCTTGATCCGTTCCGAAGACCGTCGCCAACTTAAAGTCGACAGCTCCCGCCTCCGCAACACCACCGGCTGGTCGCCAACTTACACATTCGAATCAATGCTCGACGAAATGATCGAGTACTGGCAAACCGAGTTTAGCGACGCTGAAACCGCGACGGCCTAGCCTTATTTCTCCCCGGAAAGTTGCTTGCGAATAATAACGCCATGCGTTATTATGGCATTGTGATAATCAGTTTCCGCGACAAGGAAGCCGAGAAACTGTTCCCACGCGAAAGGTCGCGACGATTGCCCGGTGACATCCAGGCTATCGCACGCAGGAAACTTGAAATATTGAACGCTGCGAGTTCGTTGAGCGATCTGCGGGTTCCGCCGTCCAACCGGTTAGAGAAACTCAGGGGTGACAGGCGCGACAGCTACAGCATCAGGATCAACGACCAATGGCGGATATGCTTCTGCTGGGACGAACACGACGCCGCCGAAGTTGAGATCGTCGATTATCACTAGGAGTTTTTATGAGTACTCATAAGCTAAAGCCAGTCCATCCGGGCGAGATATTACTTGAGGAGTTCCTTAGACCGCTCGGCATCTCACAATACCGCCTCGCAGGCGATATTAGTGTGCCGCCACGACGGATCAATGAGATAGTTCTCGGCAAGCGGTCGGTTAGTCCGGACACGGCCCTGCGGCTGTCGCTCTATTTTGGCCTGTCCGAACAGTTCTGGATCAACCTACAGACCCGCTTCGATCTCGAGACCGAAAAAGACAAACTGAACGGCCGATTGGGCCAGGAAGTGCGAGTCTTGCAAGCTGCCTAAGTGCGGACACCGCGTCGGGTCTCAGTCATTCCGATTCATATGCCTCCCCGCCCGATTCGACACCTTTGCGGTCCGCAGATCCAAAACCAGGATACCTTGTTCATCGATCCGGGCGTCGTGGAATTCGATGGCGGCGGCGACGGTGATCTGGTGTTGACGCATCAGGCGAAAGGCGCGGATGGTTTTTGCGCCCTGTTGGCGAACGCCGACGGGGTATGCGTTGCGGCGGTTTGGCGCGCACGGTTTTAGGCCGATGCGGCAGTTGGCT
>JAGOWF010000059.1:0-9439 GCA_018060305.1 Pyrinomonadaceae bacterium | reverse complement strand
GGTGATCTGGTGTTGACGCATCAGGCGAAAGGCGCGGATGGTTTTTGCGCCCTGTTGGCGAACGCCGACGGGGTATGCGTTGCGGCGGTTTGGCGCGCACGGTTTTAGGCCGATGCGGCAGTTGGCTTTGTCGTAGAGGAGCAGATAGGCCGGCGGTGCACGCATCATTTCGTGCGTGACGCGGCTGAGGGCGATCAGGCCTTTTGGATTAAGTGTTACGTGTATGCCGGCGGCCTGCGAAACAATGTCGCCGCGGGGTACTTCTTCCCAGTTAGTCATCATAATGTGCCACTTATACCACGCATATTCGCAACTGACCATGACAAAAAGCGCAGAAACAGGCAGATCGTGCAAAAAAAGGCAGATCGCGCAAAAATGGCCAAAAAGTGCAAAAACACACAGATCGCGCAGCACAAGTGGCGTAACAAACGCCCGTATTCCGGTATCACCGCCGTGACGAGCAGCATGATTTACCGACAGGAACAGGAGCGTGACCAACCGTCGGGGTGAGGACGGCGCTTACCGGCGGTATAGCCGGGGCTGAGGATCGCGTGACCGGATAATGACGAACGGCGAAATAAGCCGTTCGGACTTTTGTGAAAAAATGTCGATACAAAAACGCCTTCGCAATGTTTTGTATCGACACTTTTCTGACCCTGAGCTAAGTCTGGTTTGTGGCGACTTGTCGTCCTCAGCCGGCAAGTTTTCCGTAGATGGCCGCGTAGCCGAGGGCGACTTGCTCAGGGCGGAAGCGTTCGATGTTGACGAGTCCGGCAGTTATAAGCCGTCCGCGCAATTCGCCGTCTGCTATCAGGAGGTCAATTCCCTCTCGAATGCTATCAGGGTCTGTTGGGTCAACAAAAACGGCTCCGTCAGGGCCGGCCGTCTCGGTCATCGGGCTGCGGTTGCTGGTGATAACAGGTTTACCGAGCGACTGGGCCTCAATTATCGGCAGGCCAAAGCCCTCGTAGAGAGAGCAAAAGGTGACAAGGTCTGCGTTCTCATACTCGTCCCAAACCTGGCCCTCGCTTAGGTCGATGAGGTTCTCATAATTGACCTTGTTCTCTTTTAGAATG
This sequence comes from Pyrinomonadaceae bacterium, assembly GCA_018060305.1. GTDB lineage: Bacteria > Acidobacteriota > Blastocatellia > Pyrinomonadales > Pyrinomonadaceae > OLB17. The sequence continues at coordinate 8,363 of JAGOWF010000059.1, read as the reverse complement.
TCGGTCTGTTCTGCCCCAAGGCGGCCGATAATACGGAGCTGGCACCTCAGTCCGTTCAAAGCCCGCGCGAGGCTGGGTATGTTCTTGTTTTCCATCGTGCCGACCTGAAGGATGCTCGGCTCAGACGCGTTGAACTCCTTTTCCGACGGCCTTCGCCCCGAGTGTGTGACCGGAAGATCGAGCACATGGACATTGTCCGGCAAGCAGCCCGTATGTTTGACGATCTCCCGTTTGGTCTCTTCCGAGATCGCCGTGATGACGTCGAGTCGGCTGACCGGCCAGTCGAGATAGAGTTTCTTTAGCAGCCAGCGGCGGAGCCCCTGTTGCCGGTAGAGAAAACGAACGTCCATTATCGAAAGGATCGTATTCCGCCGCGCGAGCCGCAATGCAATGTAATGCACCTGGCCGGTTATGTGATAGATATCGGCCGGTTGTTTGCGAAACAGCAGAAGATTTCTCAGGGTGTCGAGAAATCGGTTGCCAAACGGAAGCTGGCAAAACTCTGTATCGAATTCAGGAGGCAGCGCGTCGGCGATGTCACGAAACGCCCTTTCGATGCTGAATGAATCGAACGGCTTGCGCTCGACGAAGAGTATCTTGGTCATCGCCGGCCGTTGAGTTCCCTTTCGAGGGCATCGGACGTAATTGCGGTGGTGCCGACCTGCTGCACGACAATGCCGGCCGCGACATTGGCGATCTTAGCGGCCTGTCTAATACTCAGACCAGAAGCCATGCCTGTTGCAAGGGTTGCGATCACGGTATCACCCGCTCCCGTCACGTCGTAAACCTCTTGGCCCGACGCTTCAAAATGAAAAGGCGAGGCGCCCTTTTCAAAGACGGTCATGCCGTGTTCGCCTTCAGTGATCAGGACCGCCTCGCAAGCCGTATCCGTCAGCAATCGCGTCCCTGCAAGGGTGACCAGATCCGGTTCGTCAAGCGGAAGATGGCAGGCCTCGGCCGCTTCGCGTCGATTAGGCGTGAGGACGGTGGCATTTGCGTATCGAAGATAATCACGGCCTTTTGGGTCAACGCACACTATCTTGTTTGCGGAGCGCGCCGATGAGATCAGCCAAGCGACAAAGTCGGGCGAAAGCAGGCCTTTTGCATAGTCAGACACGATGACGGCCGTGACATCAGACATTGCCGCCTCTACGCATGCAGCGATCTTCGCATGGTCGTGTTCGGAAAGGCTCTCACGTTGGTCACGGTCAACGCGGACGACCTGCTGGCCATGGGCTATCACTCGCATCTTGTGAGTAGTATGTGTCTGCTCGCTCTGAACCAAACCATCGACGCTTAACCCGTCTCTAGACAACAGTTTGCGCAGCGTGTCGCCCTCAGCATCTGCACCGATGACTCCGATCAGATAGGGTCTCGCACCCAGTCCGAACACATTTGCAGCGACATTAGCCGCGCCGCCGGGGATAGTGTTGGTTCGATCGAGATCGACGACCGGGACTGGCGCTTCAGGTGATATGCGATCAACACGGCCGAAAAGGTAGGTGTCCAGCATCACGTCCCCAACGACCATTACGCTCGCTTGTTTGAATGGATCAAGGGTTGTCATCATGGCCTACCGGCGAACTCCGACGCTCGAGCATCGATGATCTCACACCAAATGTGTGCGATCGTAATGTGAGCTTCCTGAACGCGGGCCGTGCGTTCGGACGGCACCATCACAACGGCATCGCAGAGGCCGGCAAGCTTTTTGCCCGATGCACCGGTCAGTCCGATAACAGAACAGCCGATGCGGCGAGCCTCCATCACCGCGGCGATAATGTTGGGTGAATTCCCGCTTGTGCTGATCGCCAAGAGGCAGTCTCCTCGGCTCGCAATAGCTTCGACCTGTCGTGCAAATACCCGCTCAAATCCAAAATCATTAGAGATGGCCGTCAGTGCTGACGTATCGGTCGTCAAGGCGATTGCCGGCAAAGCCTGTCGGTCGCGTTCATATCGGCCGGACAGTTCGGCCGCAATGTGCTGCGCGTCCGCAGCGCTGCCGCCATTGCCGCAAACGAGCAGCTTCCCTCCGCGTTCGAAAACTTTAAGAATGACCTCAACGCACTCGCTGATCAGCGATGACTGCTCAGCGAGCACTTTTTGCATTACCCCGAGGTGTTCGCCCAGGGATACGTCGATGCCTGACGCCTTTTTCGATGTTGGTGGTTTGTTATCCGAACTGTTAACTATGCGACTCGTCGAATACTGGCCCTTAAGCGGCAGCGATAGAACCTTGCCTCCGTAAGATGTAACCAGCTCGGCTCCGATGATCTCATCGACCGTCCAATCACCGCCCTTAACAAGCACGTCCGGGCGAAGTTTACCGATCAGGGATTCGGGAGTAAGTTCGTCAAAGATGACGACCTCATCGACCGACCTAAGTCCCAGCAACACGGCCTTTCGCGCCTCTTGATCCTGCAGCGGGCGGTCGGGCCCTTTGATCGCCCGCACCGATCGATCACTGTTAATCCCGACGACCAGTCGGTCACCAAGCGAACGGGCACGTTCCAGGAGATCAACATGTCCCGGATGGATCAGATCAAAACAGCCATTTGTGAAAACGAGCATTCGTTCTTACTAGCCGCGCAGATCCCCGGAACGATCTGCCTTCTTCGCTATAAGGGTAACCATCGCGATGCCGACCGCCGCTGTCAGTCCTACTTTGAAAAGCCCAGGTATGATCGTTCCATAAAATCCTTCATAGGAAACGGTCGTCAGAAGCATAAAATAGACAGTTTGCCTCCAGATGACCATTGGATGGCCGTTGATCAGGGCATCGTATATGACTCGCAAGATCAGTCCCAGAACAAACATTCCCAACGGAATGCCAATAATGCCAAAGTTGCGGAGCAGGTCGCCGACAACCGTAATGCCAAAGGAAGATTCGTCAAAATTGAAATACAGGTCGCTGAAGCGGCGAGCGTCCGAGACTGACGGTTTTTCGGTCCAGATCACGCGCGGAATGAAAAACGTCGTAGTTTCGATCCAGATATTATTGTCGATCCCGTAGGCCTCCTCGTATGGCGCAAGCTGCTCATAGTTTGAGACAACCACGGCAAGTGTACTTAACATATCGACACGTTCCGTCAAGCTCGAAAACCCAAACTGAATACTCTCCCATGTGTCATTCTTTCCGACCTGATCAAATGTGTGCAGGACGTTCTCGGTGTACTGTCCGACACTTTGCTGGGATTCTGTCCCTTTGACATGGCGAAACGTCGTGCCGTAGATCATTCCGATCATAAGGCCGACAGAGAGAATGATCCCCGCGATCGCGCCCTGTTTGAAACTAAATTTTCGACCTGACAGGATGTACGCCAACGCGACCACCGCGAATATCTGAACGACACTGCCGCGATTTCCGGCGAAAACTGCCTTACTGAGACTCGTTATCGCCAACAATGCCATTATGGGCACATAGGCCAGCTTGATCGACCTCTGGCGAAAGATCACGAGCCAGAGAAGAAAACTTCCCTGCATCCAAAAGAGTGTCGTCAGATAGACGATCCCGTCATATGAATTGATCTCATCACCCTTTTGATAGCCAAACAATCCAAGCGCAAAGGCTATCACCGTATTGAGGACGCCAAGACTCAGGAGTAAAAGGCCTGGTATCACGAATGAGCGCGGCTCATAATTCGCGAGTGGCAGCCTCTCGCTGAGAAAGCGGCCCAGCTTACCTCCGGTAGGCAGCATATAGCCTACCGATAAGCCGGCAAATGCCAGGCCTACCATGACGATGGTAAGCGGCAGATTATAGTCCGCATCCTGGATCAGCTGAACAAAGTATGGCTGAGCCCAGCCGCCGGCAAAGAAGATACCTCCGATAACGAACGCCGGGAAGAAATATGAGAACGTGGCGAAAATGACTGGATTCGCAAAGCTGAACTGTCCCTTGTAATAGAGAATGACGTTTGGAATGGCCATCACGGCAGCCAAACCCAACAACCACGGGACAAGGTAAAGATACGGATATGATTCAAAAGCGCCACTGAACCCCAGGACGAGGAGAACTGTCACAGCGGCCGCTGTCGCCATTACGACCAAACCCAGGACCGGAGACCCGTCAGATCGAGAATTGAAGCGTTGCTTGATGTGTTCTGCTGCCTGCATTATCTCTCGACCGAGCAAACGGCGATCACGCCGTCAGACCACTGCGGGGCTATCCGGACGCACACATCGTTGATGAAATTTAGGATCCAGCGATTGTGCGGCCGATGCTCGACACCTATATCATAAAACATAAACTCGTTGACGATTAGGCCATGACGCCGTAATAACAATTTGAGTGTTGCATATGAGTAGTATGCGACATGATCGGGATGGACTGGCTCCTGGATGCCGCCCTTTCCCCGCAACCCATACTGAATGAATCGCATTCCGCAATATGCATTTATCGTGGTCAGCAGGAGTTCAGTGTCCGGGGCCATAAAACGCTGGATCCCACGGAGAAAAAGGCCCGGATTGTAAAGGTGTTCTATCATTTCACCCGCCACGATGACATCAAATGTGCCGTTGAGATCGACGTCCTCGAGCTTTTCAAGATCCGCGCGATAGAGGTTGTTCGATCCGTTCGCGGCAAGTATGTCTAGGCCAGCCTGGTCGAAATCGAATCCATAAAGCTCGGAAGCGATAGACTCGAGTGCGAAGTGAAGGAGCATCTTCTTATCGATCGAGTCCTGTGTAAACGGATAATTAGCGCAGCCGAGGTGCAGAACCTTCTTACCCGCGCACTGCGATCGTATGAACTCCAGCCGCTGAACCGTCTTCATCGTGCGCGTTTTGCGATCTCCCTGAGTAGCAGTTTCTCATCGGCTGTTACAAAATCCAATAGCCAAAGCACCAAAGCGTATACGGCCGCTCCGGCGGCGACTATCCCGATCAGCGGCAGCCAGCCAAACGGCAGGAACATCGCCAGCACATACTCGCCAATAGCCGCTGCGGCTGCGGCCGGCACGACCCGACAAAGGTGCGTCAGCCAAAAATCACTCTGGACCGCGCCGAAGAACGATCTTTCGGCCAAAAAGATCGAGAAAAAGATCGTTCCAAAGCCGATCAATCGAGCAACAGCAACGCCAAGGAGGCCGTACGGCACGATCAGCGCTACCATCAGGGAGATGCAGATCAGCGACGAAACAGCCGTCAGGATCGCATTAAAGTGCGGACGTCCTAAACCTTCCGTCATTTGCCAGGAGATCGTCAATATCGCGAACAATCCGAAGCAAATAATGTGCGGGACCAGCAGCGGCGAGGCGACCACGGCAAAATCGGCCCCCATCCAGAGAGTGAAGAACCGCTCGTTGACTATCAGGACGCTTAATACAATAAAAACGACCATAGCACTGATCAGTTTTGTCGCTTTTGTGTAGAGCTTTTGCAATCTGTGACGGTCATGCTCAAGCTCGCTTGCAAGCGGGAATACTACCAATACAAGGCTTGAAACGAATCCGTGCAGATATATCCCCAGGGACATGGGCACGACATAATAGGTAAGGCTCTCGCTTCCGAGTCGCTGGGTGATCCAGCCACGTTCAAAAAGAAGTACCAGGTTGCCCAACACCTGGTACGCAACTATTGCTCCGCTGTAGGCGACGATCTTGCGGAGGATACCTTTCCCCAGACTTATCCCAAATATTGGCCCCGGCAGCAATCGTGCGGCCGCAATCGCGTATATTATGCAAAATCCCACTAGGAGTGCAAGATTAAATTCCAAAAGGCCGAGGAGGTCAAAATTGAGCAAAGCTAAGACGATATTACCGCTTACGAGTAATACGCTGTGGATCGAGAATATCTTCGAATAGACGTCAAACCGCTGCAGTCCGTGAAGGACCGAACTGAAGACCTGGCTGAGCATTGTAAAAAAAATGATCGCTGATGCAAGGTAAATCGCATTGACCGTTTGTTGCTGCTCGGGTGCAGGTATCGCAAAGACATCGCGAACGAGCCAGTCCGCCAGTAGGCATAATACGATCGAACCCGCCAGGCCAATTGTAATGTTCAGGGTGAGGCTCGACGAGATGATGCCGGCGATATCTTGTGTGCGGCCGGTCGCACGATATTCGGCAACGTATTTGGTTATCGCACGGCCGAAATTGAAGGTAAACGAATAACCGACAAGCCCAAGAATCAGTGCAAATAATCCGTATTCGCTGTGACCTAATGAGCCGACAAGGATAGGAGTCGCAACCAAACCCAGACATAGCGGCAGTATCCATGTCACAAGCCCGAACAGCACGTTGCGTATGACACTGTGGGATGTTTGCCGTTCAGCCAGTTCGGTCACATTGCCTCCCGAACGGACTCGATCATTTCCACGAGGGCCTCAGCCGATTCGTTGTTTGAAATAAACTCTCGCTTCGGGCTCCAGCCGAGAACGTCCATAGCGAGACGGATGTCGGCATGTGTGTCAAACGCATCGTCGTTGTGGGCGTCGATGGATCCGATACGCAACAGATCAGGGTCACTACCGGAGTACCGCCACACTACCCGTGCGACGTCCGACAGTTTGTGGCCCACTCCGCCCGCGACATTGATGATCTTTCCATTGGCCTCGGACGAACTCGCCGCCAGCAAGATCGCAGAAACGCAATCCTCGACATGGATAAAGTCCCGGAGCTGCGTGCCGATTGTCATCAGGAATTCGCGTCCAGATATCGCGTGCTCTATCAACTGTGGCAGGAACATTTTCTTTGGCTGCCCAATGCCGAAAACAGAAAAAAGCCGGATCACGGTTACAGGTAAACGCACATTCGACGCGAGCGACATTGCGTATCTAGTAGCTTGTGATCGTGACGTCGCGTAGGGCGATCGGGGATCGTCAGACATGGCCTCACGGAAAGGCGTTGGTTGTGGCCCATATTCGGCAGCGCTGCCGAGAATAACTATCTTGGTAACCGTGTCGTGCGTCAGGCAGTCTAGTAAGTGCGCGGTTGCACGGTTATTTACCTCGTCACAAATCCTACCGTCCGCGTCGGAATGCCCGGTTACACCTGCCAGATGCAGCACAACGTCGGGTCTTAGATCGCGTAAAAGGCGCGACACGTGCTCTTTGTCGCGGAGGTCGAGGCCAACAAGCTCGACGTCGGATCCGAGGTCGGTCGCCTCCGTTGGAAGTTCAAGCTGCGTAACTACCGGTCGATGTCCCTCCGCGACAAGGCGGGACGTGACGTAGCGGCCGATAAAGCCGGTGCCGCCCGTTACGAGGATCCTCTTGAACGGCGTATTTGGCATTTGCCCTATTTATCTGCGGTTAGGAATACGCGGTACCAATCGATCGTCCGGCGGAGGCCCTCTTCGATGGAGAAATCAGATCGCCACCCGAGAAGTCGCCTAGCCTTGTCGGCGGTGAGGTACTGGTGCGGTATTTCGTTTTGTGCCTCGCCGAGGATAGTCGGTTCTAGGTCGGTGCGTTCCACGAGCCGGAGTACCATTTGTGTCATGCTGAGAACCGTCAACTGCACTTCGTTGCTGAAGTTAAAGGCGTGTCCGATCACAGACGTGTCCGCCGCCATCTTTTCAGCGAGCCGGATATAGGCCATTGCCGCATCCTCGACATAGAAGTAATCACGGATGTATGTCCCGTCGCTGCGGATCACGGGAGCCTCGCCGCGCAGAGCGGAGCGAATAGTCCCCGGAATGAGACGGTTCCAGTTGAGGTCACCGCCGCCGAAGAGATTGCCGCAACGCGTTATGCAGATCGGCATTGCATACGTATTCGCGTAGCTTTGCGCGATCAGGTCAGCGCAAGATTTGCTTACATCATACGGATGGCGGCCCTGTAACGGTGCATCCTCAGCGTATGGCAATACATCGTGCGAGCCATAGGCCTTGTCCGAAGAAGCCACGACGACCTGTTCGATCAATTTTGACCGACGCGCTGCTTCGAGTAGGCACCAGGTTCCCTGAATGTTCGCCTCAAAGGTTGAGATCGGACCGCGATTCGCCGTGCCGACTATGGTCTGCGCCGCAGCGTGAAAGACCGTCTGGATCTCATATTCGTTAAGAATACGCTCCATCAGATCTCGGTCAGTCAATTCACCGCGGACCACCGTCGAATTACTTACCGTGCCGCTCGTGAGCAGTTCGGATTCAGGGACCCAATCGCGGATCAAGACGACGACGTCGGCCCCAAACTCGCTCAGTGCCCGGGTCAGCCAGCTTCCAAGCAGACCGGTCGCTCCGGTTACGAAAACGCGCCGGTCAAGCCAAAACCTGTTGTCGGGCATATCAGTCATAAGAGTTCGCTTCTATTCCCAAAGCTTCCATTCTGCGGAGCCTTCTTGCCACATTTCGTCAAGCATCTTCCATTCGCGATAGGTGTCCATCGGCTGCCAAAAGCCGGTATGCGGGTACATCATCAACTC
>JAGOWF010000273.1 GCA_018060305.1 Pyrinomonadaceae bacterium | reverse complement strand
TATGATCCGATGTCGGGATCGGAGGATCGTTGCTATCGACGGCTCAAACAGAGCGGCGGTCCGGGCCTCAGGCAGCAGACGGCGAACCTCGGCAACAGCATCGAGCCGGAAGCTCTTTACAATGATCGTCGGCAGTAGCTGCGAATCACGGATAATGCTGCAAACCGTCTCAGTTAGCGGCCTGAAGTTTGCGGCATCGCATTTTAACTCGATGTAGATCGGGCCGATCTGGCTTTCGAATAAGCTGAGGACAGCTTCAAGCGATGGGATGGCCTCGAGCGTGTGATCATCGTGCGCCCGGCTTGGATATCGTCGGTTAAACCACGAGCCCGCGTCGATCTCGCTGAGCTGCACGGACGTCAAGTCGGCGACATTCTCGGGGCGGCCGGCCGTGCGTTTAAGCGTAGTGTCGTGGATGACGACGGGCACGCCGTCGCGGGCAAGCTGCACGTCAAATTCGACGCCGTCGGCGCCTTGATCGACCGCAAGTCGAAATGCCGCCATTGTATTCTCCGGCGCGTGGGCGCTCGCGCCGCGGTGGGCAATGATGAGCGGCGTTTGGCTCATTTCTTTTCGAGCAGGAAGATGGTCTTTGACCACGAGATCGGTTCGGTGATCGGGAACTGAAAGTTGCCGACGATCTTAAAGTGCCTGGCTGCCGCCGCCCGCACATTTTCCAGCGGATGGATCCTGAAGTTATAGAGCAACTCAAGGACCGATCCCACGATCGACGGTTTGACCGGAAGAAAGACCAGCGGAGCACCCTTTTTCAAAACTCTTGCCGCCTCACCGAGGCCGTCATCGAGCGGGGTGTATTCGAGCACACCGCACATCAGCAACAGATCGAATGTGTCGTCGGCGAATGGCAATTTGAGGACGTTGCTTTGTATGGCGTCGCTTCGATTCGCGAGCCGTCGCCGGGCCCGAAACTCCTGACGGGCCACGGTCAGCGAGTTGAACGACAGATCGACGGCCTCTATCCTCTTTGGCCGATAGCCCGCCTCCTGAAACGCGAGCGTCACCAGCCCCGTGCCGCAGCCCGCGTCGAGGACGAGCGAATCCGGGCCGATGTCGAGCTTGAGCGACCGCAAGTATTTGGCCACCGACTGGCGATAGCCATTGAGTTTCATCGCCAGGTTCTGAACGTCGGCGATCCGATCGTAGAGCCCCTGCGTGCGTCCGTTCTTGGGCATCACTTGAATCTTAACTCACATTCACCGAGGAGCAAGGACGGCTTATTTTTCCGCGAGGAGCTTCTTGACCATTTCGTGCATTTGGGTGATGCGGGACGGGCTCGATCCCGTTTCGGCGTAGCGGATGATACCTTTGCGGTCGATGATGACGGCTGTGGGCAGGGACGTTGCCCCGTATTGCAATTGGATGCTTTGGCCGGTTGCGACCGCGAAGTCATACGGCAGGCGCTCGCGTGTCCGAAACTGTTTGAGGAAATTCATTTCGGACGGCTGGTCCGCCGGCAAGCCGCCGGACTTGCCGTAATACCGCGTAACGCCCACGATCTCGAGGCCTGCCGAGCGATAGTCCTGATGCCATTCGATCAGCGACGGATATGCCTCAAAGCACGGGCCGCACCACGTCGCCCAAAAATCAAGCAGAACAACCTTGCCCCGCATGTCGGCAAGCGTGCGAGCTTTGCCGGGAAACCACTCGGCAGGAGCCAAGAATTCAGGGGCCGTCTCGCCGAGCAGCTTATAGTGCTGTTGGCGTTTTCTGAGCCGCGACGTTACCTCGCTCTGCGAAAATCGGTCAACGAATTCCTTCGGGATGGCCGCCAGAGTCGATGCGTAGTAGGCCAATGCCGCCGGTTTTCGGCCCGTATCGATCAGGTATTTGATACGTTGATCGACGGCGTAGTAATAGAGGCCGGACGAATTCACGGTCGCGCCGGTAATGCGCATGTCGTCGAGGGCAATCTCGGCCTTTTCGCGGTTGCCCGAATCGCGATGGCCCTCAAAAACGAGCATTCCTGCGTCGAGTATCTCGTCGAGGCCGCGAGCGCGCGATGATGCATTCTTTAATAGGTCTTTTGACGCAGCATAGGCCGCCTCGGCGTGCGGCGTCATCTTTATAAACTCGTTCTCGGCTTGATAGGCCTTGGCGAGTTCACCTTCGACGCGAGCCTGTTCGGTGAGCTTTCGGGGTTCTGCTGACAGGTAATCAGCGAACACTTTTTCCGCTTCGGCGAGCTTTTTCTGCTTCGCCAGGACGACTGCGGCTATCGATCGTGCTGTCTGGACACGGTCGGCGGGTGAACCTTCGGCAACGATGAATTTGAGCAGATTCTCGGCCGTCCCGTCGAGGTTGTCGCCGATCCAGTTGAGCATGCCGAGATAATAAAAGTCGTCGCCCGCAAGATTCGTCCGTGTGGCCGCAGCGGCCGCGTGCCGGGCGGCAAGCTGGCGTTGCTCGAGTTTTGTTCGAGCCAACAGAGAATCGCTGTAGGCCACCTTCTTCTGTTCGTACTCGATCAGTTTTGCCTTCAGGTAGCCGTTTGCCTCATCAAAAAGCTGCCTAACCGTCGGCTCACCACCCGTCTCGCCCACGCCCGTCGGGCCAACACGGCCCGACTGAGCAAGTATGCCGAAGGAAAATATCAGGACCAGTAGAATCGCAAATAGCTTCATTTATCGTTTTGCTGCGGCCAATCGAAACCTGTCCGGGCGAAAGCCATCCAAAAATGCCGCATCTGCTTTTCCGATCAGGGCATCCGCCACGATCGATGCTGTCACGGGAGCGAGCAGGATGCCGTTACGATAATGGCCTGTCGCTATTGTGATGCCATCGAGGCCTGCGATCGGCCCGATCACCGGCAGTCCGTCACCCGCAAACGGCCGAAGGCCAGACCAGTGATCGACCGTCTGCATCGTTCCGATCGCAGGTGCGATGTGAATTGCAGTCTCCATCAACTCAGATCTCGCCTGCTCCGTAACCGAGTGGTCGAAACCAACATCTTCCGAAGTCGATCCGACAAGCACGCGTCCGTCAACGCGCGGAACGATGTAGCTATGCCCTGTCCAAAGGACGTGAGCGATCGTCCGCGGCGGCCCCGCAAACGCTACGATCTGGCCGCGGATCGGCTTAACCGTGAACGGCATCGCTGCGTCGCCCAGTTTGATGAGCGACGTCCACGCGCCCGTTGCAATTATCGTGTGGCCCGCATACATGGGGCCGCGTGCGGTTTGGACACCTTTGGCTGTGCCATTTTCGACGATGAGTGAAGCGACCTCAGGCCTCTCGCGGATCTCGATATCGTTGAGGCTCGCATAGCGCAGCAACGCGAGGAGCAGTTTGCGGTTCTCGACCTGCCAGTCATTCGAATAATAGGCCGCGATCTGGATGGTCGAGGACAGTTCAGGCTCCAGCCTGAGAACTTCCTCGAGCGAAAGCGTTTCGACGGTGATGCCGGCCGAGGTTTGTTGTCGATATTTTTCGAAAAGCCGCCGCCCGTCTTCATCGCCAAAGGCAACGTCGATCGTGCCCGTCCTATCCAACTCAATATCGATGCCGGTCTCGTCCAATAGTTCGGCGGCCAGCGTGGAATACATGCCCCGCGACGTCGCCCCCAGCAGATACGCATCGTCCTGGACGGTCGCATGCACGTCCGTGGTCAGCATTCCGCCCGCGGCCCACGACGCCTCGCGGCCGCAAGCCCCCTTTTCTATCACG
>JAGOWF010000058.1 GCA_018060305.1 Pyrinomonadaceae bacterium | reverse complement strand
AAATATCGCGATCAGATGAACATTCCCGGCTCGCGGGAGAGAAGAACGATTATATGAAGATCGAATTTACCGGCCGTCACATTGAGGTAACACCGGCGCTGCGTCAGCACGTCGAGGAGCATTTTGAGCGACTAAGTCCGCTCTTCGACGGAAAGCCGGCTAAGGCGCACGTCATCATTGAGGTTGAGAGAGGGCGCCACCGCTCCGAAGTTGTGATCAGTTGGCGCAATGAAGTCCTTACCGCGACTTCGAGTATTGCCGATATGTATCAGTCGCTTTCTCAAACGATCGGCAAGATCGAGAAGCAGGCTCGCAGGCTCAAGGAGAAGATAATCGACAAATCGCATAAGGCGACGAAGGCAGCGGTCGTATCAACACCCAGCGAGGCCGCGGAAAAGTCTGCACGTGCTCCGCGGATCATAGAGATGAAAGGTCTTGCCTCCAAGCCGATGTCGCCGGAGGAAGCGGCACTGCAGCTTGACGGCAACGAGCAGTCCGTTTTGATGTTTCGCGATTCAACTGACGGCAGCGTCTCGGTGATCTTCCGTCGAAAGGATAGGAACTACGGCCTCGTCCGTTCGTGAAGATGCCAAAGACTGGACAAGATAATCGGGCCCTGCCCGATCTGGTCATCATTACCGGACTGAGCGGTTCTGGTATGAGTTCGGCAACGGATTCACTTGAGGATCTTGGCTATTTTTGCGTTGATAACCTGCCGCTTACGATGCTCTCGACTTTTGGGAGATTGCTGGTGCCCGCCGACCGTAGAAATCCGTCGATTGAAAAGGCCGCACTGGTCATCAACATTAGAGAACGACAGTTTCTGTCGGAATTCGCGGCCGAACTTGAAAAGCTTGAACGCAAAGGACTTGCACCTTTCGTGGTGTTTTTTGAAGCGTCCGACGACGTTCTGCAACGGCGCTTTTCTGAGACACGCCGACCGCATCCGGCCGATACGGGCAAAGGATTGCTAGCGGCTATCCGCGACGAGCGAATGGCGCTTGATAACATCAGAACGCGTGCCGATCTGATAATCGATACGTCTGACCATACTGTCCATACGCTCCGGAGCCTGATCGTTCAGAAGTTTAGTGGGTCGGATGAGGGGATGCCACTGAAAGTTGAGGTGGTCAGCTTTGGACATAAGTACGGAGGCCCGCGTGGCTTGGATCTGTTATTCGACGTTCGGCACCTTCCAAATCCGTACTTCCAACCCGATTTGAAGGAGTTAGCTGGCGAAGATCCCAAGATCGTCAGCTATCTGCTGGAGCAGCCCGAGGTGACCGAGACGATCACACGATTTGTCGATATGCTTGCTTATCTGCTCCCCCGATATCAGCGTGAAGGCAAGTCGTATCTGACCATCGGTATCGGCTGTACCGGCGGGCGGCATCGCTCAGTGATGGTGGCGAACAGCGTTGGGAAAGAGTTGCAGGGTCGCGGCTTCGACACTACCGTGACCCATCGCGACATGGGAAAGTGAGGTAAAAGAAAATGAGCAGGATCGGAACAGTTGTGATCTCGCACGGGCAGTTGGCTAACGAACTGCTGTCAGCGGCAGAAACCGTCGTCGGGGAACAGACGCATATCAAGGCTGTGTCGATAGATTGGCACGACGACGTTGAGACGTGTAAGAGCGAGATCGCACGTGCGATCGAAGACGTTTCTCAGGGCAAGGGAACTGTCCTGCTGACGGATATGTTCGGAGGGACGCCGACCAACATCGCGGCTATGTTTCTCAAGCCGGGCGAGGTCGAGATCGTCACGGGTGCGAGCCTGCCGATGGTGGTCAAAGCGGCCGCAGTTGAAGACGACCTTAGCCTGATCGAATTCGCACAAAAACTCGTCGAGGAGGGGAAGGACGCGATCTATCGGGCTGCGGAACTGCTCGAGCCACAAAAGTTACGAAAGGACGCATAAGCAGCGATGAAGTTTGAGAAAGTTGGGATCCTTGGCATTCCGCTAGGCTTCGGGGCCGGACAGACCGGCAGCGAACTTGGCGTTAACGCGATGCGGCTGACGCGTTTTCGCGGACTGAGTCTTTCTGAGCACATCCGGGGACTCGGATTCAAGGTCTTTGACCACGGCGATGTGCCGATCGTCCAACCGACAAGCAACGGCGATGGGGAGAATCCTAAGCACTTAGCCGAAATGCTTGCATCCAGTGCTAATATCGTCGATCGTCTATCGAAGGCGCTTGCGGCGGATGAGTTTCCGGTGATCCTCGGCGGTGACCATGCGATCGCTATCCCCACGTTCTCGGCCATCGCAACCCATTTTCGCGAAGCAAAGGGCGAAGTCGGCTTGATATGGTTGGATGCACATGCCGACATCAATACACCGGAAAGTTCGCCGTCGGGAAACATCCATGGCATGCCGCTTGCGACCCTTTTAGGGCATGGAAATGACCAGCTAACGGGTCTTCTCGGCTGGTCGCCAAAGCTCAACCCTCGATACATTGCTCACATCGGAGCCCGCGACGTGGATCCGGGCGAACGGGCGCTGATCGAAGGGCTTGGCATTCGTCAGCAGTTCTTTACGATGAGCGATATCGACAAGCGTGGCATGGCCGCGGTTGTTGAGGATGCGATCGCTATCGCTTCGCAGGCACCGGGCGGATATGCGGTCACGTTTGACGTCGATATGATCGACCCGCGGTTTGCACCCGGGTCCGGGACTCTTGTTCGAGGTGGAACCACCTACCGCGAGGCACATCTCGCCCTCGAAATGATCGCGGCCGACGGCGGCATGGTCTCGTTTGAGATCGTTGAGGTCAATCCGTTGTTGGATCAGTCGAATATTACCGTCGAATTGGGCTGCGAGCTTATCCTCTCGGCGCTTGGAAAGACTATTTTGTAGAACTATGAAAAGACGCTTGGGCGTACTCTTTGGCGGCCGGTCGGGCGAACACGAGATCGCAATCAGATCGGCAACGACGGTAATCGAGAATGTCGATCCGGCTCGGTATCTGATCGTGCCGGTCGGCATTACTGAAGATGGCCGGTGGCTGAGCCCTGCGGACTCACTCAGGATGTTCCCCCAAAGTGCGCAGGAAAAGTTTAGGGAAACGATGGGTGAGCCTGCTGACTCGTCGATAGCATTGACGGGAGATACTTCTCCACAGGGATTGACGACCCTCGGCGGCTCAGGGGAAACGCTTCCACTTGACGTCATCTTTCCGGTCCTTCACGGCACATTCGGTGAGGACGGAACGATCCAGGGGCTTTTTGAGATGGCAGGCATCCCCTATGTCGGCTGTGGCGTGCTGGCGAGTTCGACCGGAATGGACAAGGCGTTCATGAAGACGCTATTTCGGGATGCTGGGCTGCCGATCTGCGATTATGTCTGGTTTCTTCGCGATGAATGGTCGGCCAATCGCGAGGCGACGCTGTCACTGGTTGAGACGAAGCTCGGATTCCCATGTTTCGTCAAGCCCGCAAATCTCGGTTCTTCAGTTGGCGTGTCAAAGGCGACGGATCGTGAGAGCCTGGCTGACGCCATCGCGCTTGCAGCGGACTATGACCGTAAGATCATCGTTGAGGAAGGCCTCGAAATGCGCGAGATCGAATGTGCCGTCATGGGCAATGATGCTCCGACGGCTAGCTTGCCGGGCGAATACCTGATCAGGGACGAGTCAAAAGCGTTTCTCGACTATACCGAAAAATACTCGGCAACCGGCAATAATGAGTTTGTCGTGCCGGCTCCGGTCTCGGATGAACTATCGGCAAAGATCCGTCAGATGGCGGTGACGGCGTTTAAGGCCATCGACGGTTCGGGCCTGGCACGCGTAGATTTCTTCCTGCGGACGGACAACGGTGCTCTTCTTGTCAACGAGATCAACACGATGCCCGGGCTTACCGACGCTTCGGGCTTCCCAAAAATGTGGGCCGGAAGCGGTAAACAGTTCACTGAGGTGATCGACGAGTTGATCGACCTCGCCATCGCGCGGCACGCCGACAAAAGCCGTAACCGGATCAGCAGATGATCGCTCGTGAAACCGATCTATTGTTTCGGGGCATTGTACCCTTTCCGCGTGCGGATGGTCAGGTTCGGCTTCGAGACGCGAACCTCGATGGAACGCCACTTTCCATCCCTGACAGGATTCTTTGACTGATACGTAACCGTGTACTGCCCCCCGAGCTCTCGAACGATATCTCTAAGGGCATCGCGCATCGCGATACCGTTAGGCGTCGCGATAAATCGGCCTCCTGTCTTTTCAGCGAAGCGCTTCAAGGCAGCCTGATTCTGGATTCGACCGCTCTGTGTTCCGGCCTCCAGCCCTGCCATATCGACCGTATAGATATTTGCATCGGCGGCAAGGGCGGCGTCAAGGGCCTTTGCGGCACTTCGGCGGCTCATCGTGTCTTCTCCGTCTGAGAGAACGACGATCGCTCTCCGCTTTTCGGGGCGGCCCTCGAGCGTTTTCGCGGCCATAAAGATCGCATCATTCAGGACGGTCATCCCTTTCGCTTTAATGTCGAAAATGCGTTCGCGGATGTCGCGGCTATTAGAAAACTCCTGCACCAACTCAACCTTAGAATTGAACTGTTGAACAGAACAGTTGTCGTCGCGGCGAAGCCCATAGAGGAACTCTATCGCCGCTGAGCGGGCGACGCTTAGCCGGCTTTCCATGCTCCCCGACGTGTCAATGAGAACCACTGCGGCAAAAGGCGTTTCCTCCGCGCTGAACGTATCGATCGACTGTTCGACGCCGTCCTCAAAGACCCGAAAGTAGGGTCGTGCAAGCCCAATTGCTGGGTTGCCCAGGCGGTCCGTAATTGAGGCGTTAACAACAACGATAGAGGAATCTACCCGAATGACCTCGTCGTCTGATTGTGCTGAGGCAACTCCGGCAAGTGCAAGAAGTACGACCGCGACGAAACGTTTCATAGGGACGCGGATTGGCCTAGTTTACGATCCTGAGGAAACGAGCGACCTTTAGGATCGCATTGGCACTCTGAATGGCGGTCGCTGATACCGCAAAGCGAGAGGTTCGTTTTAGGTCATCGTAAAGCGAAGCTGCGTTTTTGTTCAAGGTGGCAACGGCCTCCTTCGACGTCGCGGGACGGGTGACCTCGTCCTCCTCCTCGTCATCGCCACCGTCCGTTCCGCCAAGCTCGCTGCGGATCTTCTTGACCAATTTTTCTACCTCGGCCAATTTTGATACATCTTGTTCGGACAGACGGCCGTTCAAGGCGAATAAATTCTCAATGTCCGCTGTGATCCGCGCCGCGTCCTCACCGCGCTTTAGCATCTCGGCATATTCCTTCTTTTCATGCTCAATTCGCATGCGATCCAGCGATTCGCGGACCGATCGCGGCGGGTCCTCATCACGGCGGATCTCCGGAAAGAGTGGCGGCTGGGCAGAAACCATCCCCGGAGCAAAGATCGCTAACAGCCCGAATAAGATTAAGATAGATCGACGCATCTATTTGTTTTCCGTATCCTGGACAGGCTCGACTGAGCTGCCCGTTACATGCTCAACGAGCTTGGCCAAAAACTCATCCTCGGCAACGCCGGAGCTTTTTAATGTCCTCCACTCTGATCCCAGGCCGGCGCCGGCGCGGCCCTCGATCTTCGCGTTTACAGACACGTTATTCTGAACGCCGTCGATCGACTGGACCTCGATGGTGAGTGTATATTGCCCTCGAGTCCACGCCGAGTCATACTCGTCAAGCAGGGCATATCTCCGAAGCTCACTCGAGGCTACGACTGCGCCTTTGGCAAAAACGAACGGCTGAGTAACGATGATCCCGTCGCCAGGCCGAGACGACGCATCGTCAACCACGATCTTCTTCTCTCGCAGCACCTCGACGATCGCATCAATTAGCAGGTCGCGCCGGCCGCTCAGACGATAAGGGTTCGCCAACTGGTCACGAAGTTTTGTCTTACCTTTGCCCCAGTCAAATGATCGTGTTGCGTCAGAGGACCGTGTGGTGACCTTATTACCGTCGTCCTTAATGGTCTTTGTCTGCGAATCGACACCCTTTTGCGCCAGCGCCGAAAGGGCAAATAGCAGAATACTAACGATGGCCAGAGGCACTGCTCGAATCGAGGGAACACCTTTCATACACTATGAATATAACGCATTCTACGGGGCTTCTGAAAGATTTGATGAGGATAATGGCCGATCAGTTGTCGGGATCGGTCTGGTTTTGAATCTCCATAAGGATCGCATGCTTCAGAAACGCGTGGTGGGCGGCAAAGCAAGCGATCGTAAATCCTGTCAGGCCGTCGAGAATGCCGGCCTTCAAGAAAAATGAGGAGGCGAAAGCGGCCGGACCGGCGACCGCCATGCGTAGCCCAGATGTGCGCCGCCCGGCCGCGAACATCTGTCGGGCGGCGAGTGGGGCGTAGCGTTCTCCTATGAGCCGATGATGGTCTTTCACCGAATCGACCGTGAAATGGAGCAGGTCACCAGAAAGTGTTGATATCCGAGCATCGGGGCCCATGGTGACGGATTCGTGGACAAGAGCATCGCCCCAGCGGCCCTTACGGCGGTCAAACAGGCGCAATTGCCAGTCCGGATACCAACCCGAATGCCGGACAGGCCGCCCGACATAAAATGCGAGCCGAGCCACGCGAAATCCATCGGCGTCCTCGTCCCGGCCTTTGTCCCTCACTTCAAGGATTGACCGGCGAAGGTCATCAGATACTTGTTCGTCCGCATCGAGGCTGAATATCCACTCGTTCGCCGCATGGTCAACTGCGAACTGCTTCTGTTTTGAGAAACCGCGCCAGGGCTCTTCGATGACCCGGGCACCGAGCGAAGAGGCGATCTCTCGAGTCCGGTCGGTGCTGCCCGAATCGACGACCAGAACCTCATCGGCCCAATCAACGGAACGGATCGCACCACCGATCTTCACCTCTTCATTAAAACCAATAATGACAGCCGAGATATCCACTGTCGTGAATTCTCTCAGAAACGCGGACAAAGCCGAAATCGTGCGCCGCCGCAGCCAATGGCTATTTGTTGATCGGAACGGGTGACTCGACCACGACGTTGTTCGCCGCAAAGGACGTCGCCGTCACGCGCTGCAATTCTGCGATAGCCTTGTTGTGATCAGTCTCGGCCCGAATTTCAGCATTTCGCGCGTTCGTCAGTGCGTTTTCGCGTTGGAATAGAAGAAAGGTAGTGGATTTACCCGCCTCATAGAGCTTGCGCTCGCCGTCGAGTTGAATCTCGGCATTTTCACGAGCGACACGAGCTTTTAACACGCGCTGGCGCGTTGTCTCGACCGCCTGGACGGCATTTCTCACCTCGATAATGATGTCCTGTTCCTGCCCGCGGGTCTGAGCGGCGATCTGGTCTTGTCTGACTCGTGCTCCGTCCAGGTCCGCCTTGGCAGTTCTATTACGGAATGGGAACGAGATTGTCACGCCGACAGAGAAATTGGGCGCATCCGTACGGAAGATGTTTGCAAGCGACCGGTTAAATCCTCCAAAAAGAAACGATGGAGACGGCGGGACGATGACCGGCGGATTAGTAAGCGGCGGCAGGCCGAGGGCCGTGCGTGTGGCATTCAACTGATTTAATAGAAAGATGTCCTGTTGGGACGTGAGAACGTTCGTCGTAAAACCGGCATTTGTCCCGCTGCGTGAAAGTCCATCGAGAGAGAACGTCGTATTCAGATCGATCTGCGGCTTCGTTTGGTTCTTGAAAAACGAAATATCGATCTGATTCATCTCGCTCGCGATCTTTAGCCCTCTGAGATCGAACCGGTTGTCCATGGCGTCTTTAAGTGCCGCCTCTAAATTCACCGGATCAGTGCTGAACGCAGGGCGATCTGTCGGGACAAAGGTTTGTGACCACTCGTTAGACAAAGGATCGCGGAGGATCAGTCCCTTCAGAGCGTTCTCGGTGCTTGCGACCTGCTGAGTCGCCAGCAGAAGTTCGCCTTCGCGTGTTGCCAGTTCCGTCGCGACCTCAGCCCGTTCAAGCGGCGCAGCCGCGCCGGCCGCGATCCGGATCTCGACTTGTCGAAGGTTTTCGCGGGCAAGATCGACATTCGCCACTTGATTTTGTTGGTTCCGAAGGGCAAAGACAAAGTCCCAATACGTCGTCTGGACTTGTGTGATCGTATCGGTCGCCAGGGTCCGAAAAGTTGAATCAGTCTGTTCCAAGCGCTTCTTCGCGATCAGAATTGACTGACGCTTGCTGTCGATCCTGAAGTTGCGTGCAAGGGGCTGCGTGTAAGTAACGCCAAGCGAGCTTGAATATATCGCGCTGTTACCTCCGCCGGAAACCTGACCCGAACTGACCTGAGCCTGCGCAAAGGCATTCTCCGTCCTTTGATTGTTAAAGAAGACCTGATAATCGCCGCCGCCAGGACGAATAAACTGAAAGAGGTTTGAATTTACGCGAAAATCGCGGGTTGCCGCGTTGCCGGTTGTCGAGTTACGCGAAAAGTTTGGTGATAGCGTAAACACCGGATCGTAAATGCCAAGCAGTGAGCGGACCTGAGTTTCCTGAAACCGGACATCACCGCGAGAGACCTCAATGGCATTATTCTTCTCGAGCGCTCGTCTTATCGCATCCGGCAAGGTCAGCGGAATTGGTTGTGCCGTCTGAATACCCACGCGCAACAGCGGCGAGACATTGCCGCGGTCTGGTCGGCGTATCGCCACAACCGCCGTCGCTTTATTAGCGGGCTCCGACAGATCACCCGCTGCCGGCGACTGCACGACATCCTGAGCTACGGTTGCGGAGACTGCAACGATCAGGCTCAACGTGAGGTTAAGCAGCAAATATCGGCCGTTACGCGAAAAGTTCATTCTGGTCAGTTCGGCATTCGATCGCCTGATCGTATCTAGTAGTGCAAAAATCTCAAACCGCTACTACGACGCGAAAAATCCGTTTGTTTCAACTATCTCGCCCACTTTCCGGGGACGCTTTTTGAATACGTCGCGCTTTTGCGGTATCGTAAAAGCTTTAATATAAGCACCTTGTAGGAGGATTTATCAAATAATGGGCATCAAAGTTGGCATAAACGGTTTCGGCCGCATCGGACGCAATGTCATGCGGACGTGTCTGGGCGACAAGGACATTGACTTCGTAGCCGTAAACGACCTGACCGATACGAAAACGCTCGCGCATCTATTGAAATACGACTCGGTGATGGGCAATCTCGATCACGCCATCACAGCCGGCGACGGTGCGATCACGGTCGAAGGCGATACTTTCCGCGTTTTTTCTGAACGAGACCCGGCCTCGATCGACTGGGAATCAGTTGGGGCCGAGATAGTCATTGAATCCACAGGCCACTTTACAAAGGCCGAGGATGCGGCAAAGCATTTGCGCGGGAGCGTTAAGAAAGTGATCATTTCTGCCCCGGCAAAGGGTGAGGACATCACGATCGTCCTCGGTGTTAATGAGGATGCCTACGACGCGGCCAACCATCATATCATCTCCAACGCATCGTGTACGACGAACTGTCTCGCGCCGGTCGCAAAGGTCATTCACGAACGGTTCGGCATCAAGAACGCGTTGATGAATACGATCCACAGCTATACAAACGATCAGCAGCTTCTTGATCTGCCGCACAAGGACCTTCGCCGCGCTCGTGCAGCTGCCTTGTCCATGATCCCGACATCTACCGGCGCGGCAAAGGCTATAGCTCTCGTCATTCCCGAACTCAAGGGAAAATTCGACGGCATATCAGTCCGCGTTCCGACGCCGAACGTGTCGCTGGTTGACGTCGTCATCAATGTTGAAAAGGAAACTACGACCGACGAGGTAAATCAGGCCCTCAAGGATGCGGCGAACGAACATCTTAACGGCATTCTGGCATTCAGTGAAGAGCCCCTCGTCTCGATCGATTTCAAGGGAAATTCGAATTCATCGATCGTAGATGCCGAAAATACGAAAGTGATCGATGGGACCTGCGTTAAGATCCTTTCCTGGTACGACAACGAGTGGGGCTATTCGTGCCGCGTTCGCGATCTCGTCAAATACATCGCAGCCAAGGGGCTTTAGGGATGAAGACCTGTCCACAGTGCCGCAAGGACTACGACGACGATAAACTTAATTACTGTCTCGATGATGGGGCCGTTCTCGGCCCGTCGCCGTCCGCCCACATCGCGGAAACCATCGCGATGGAGGCGCCTCGAGTAACAAATCAGCCGCAGATGTCACCGACTCCCGGTTGGAACGTTCCGGCCCAAAACTTCGCGTCACAGCCGCCCAAGAAGTCATCGAAAGCAGTTGTCTGGGTCCTTGGGATCCTAGCGGGTATTGTTGTCCTCTGTGGCGGCGGCATTGGTGGATTGGTTTACCTTGGAAGCCTTGTGCAAGACAACAAGGTGGAACCCGAAAAGACAAATAAGCGGACGACTTGGACAGACAACACGTCCGATAGTAAGCCGCCGACACGCCGAGGCGAATACGACCTAACTCTGGAAAAATATAAACAACTGCGTGACGGAATGGATCGCTCCGAGGTCGAGAGCATCCTCGGCGGAAAGGGGACTGAGATCAGTAGCTCGACCGGCGGCGGCATGCGGTTTTCGGTGAACAAATGGGAGGGCGACAGTTATAAGTCGATCATCCTTTCATTTCGTAACGATAAGATCATGACCAGAGCACAGGTTGGACTCGATAAGTAGCCGAGTCAGAATTACGCCCTGTCTTGAGTACTCACCATGAACAAGAAAACGATCCGAGATATCAAACTCGCGGGGAAGCGTGCGTTTATCCGCGTGGATTTTAATGTCCCTGTAAAAAATGGTGAGGTCGCCGACGATACCCGGATCCGAGCCGCATTGCCGACGATCCGATACGCGATCGACGCGGGAGCCAAGGTGGTATTGGCATCGCACCTCGGCCGGCCGATCAAGGAACAAAAGAAGGCCGAGGAAAAGGGCCTGCCATACGACACAGCCAAGTACAGCCTCCGGCCAGTGTTTGAATACCTTTCCAAGCTTGATGGCCTACAAGTCGCCTTCGCTGACGACTGCATTGGTGATACCGTCACCGCGATGGTCGCGGGCCTGAAAGACGGCGAGGTCCTACTGGTAGAGAATTTAAGACTGCACGCCGAAGAAGAGAAGAACGATGCGGAATTTGCAAAGCAGCTCGCGGGCCTTTGCGACGTGTACGTGAACGACGCCTTTGGGACGGCGCATCGTGCGCATGCCTCGACCGAAGGGATTACCCATTACGTCGAGGACTGCGTCGCGGGCCTGCTTATGGAGAACGAGTTAGAGTTTCTTGGGAAGGCTCTTAACGATCCTGAGCGGCCATTCGTGGCAATTCTAGGCGGAGCAAAAGTCTCCGACAAACTACCCGTGATCGAATCGTTGATCGAACGCCGCGTCGATAAGCTTTTGATCGGCGGTGCGATGGCATATACATTCTTTAAGGCTCAGGGCTTTACAGTCGGTAAATCACTTGTCGAGGACGACATGATGCCGACCGCGCTTGAGATCGAGGAGAAGGCAAAAGCGTTTGGAGTAGAATTGCTGTTGCCGACCGATCATCAGGTAGTTGACAGCTACGATCCGCTTCATTCGGCGAAAACGATTCCCATCGAATTTACAAATACGGGGCTTGTCGGACTCGACATTGGTGTCGAGACGGCGGCGATCTTTGCGAATGCGCTGACGGGTGCAAAGACGATCGTTTGGAACGGCCCGATGGGAATGTTTGAGGAGAAACCGTTTGACGAGGGGACAATTGCCGTCGCAAACGCGGTAGCCGAGGCGACCGATCACGGCGCGACGTCCATCGTCGGTGGCGGCGATTCCGTAGCCGCTGTCAATCAGGCCGGCTTGAATGACCGCATCTCGCATATCTCAACAGGCGGCGGCGCAACCCTTGAGTTCCTCGCCGGCGAGACGCTGCCGGGCGTAGCGGCGCTCGATAACAGATGAGAACGGCCGTATTTCGCGGCTGTGATAAAATACTTTTACAGGCCAATGAACATGCTTCTGGTGGAGGCAAAAAACGCACTCCTGATAATTGCCGGTATATTCCTTGCGGCCTTTGGGCTGAAAGGGTTTCTGCTGTCGAGCGGCTTTATCGATGGGGGCGTGACGGGCGTATCTATGCTGAT
>JAGOWF010000057.1 GCA_018060305.1 Pyrinomonadaceae bacterium | reverse complement strand
CACATTTGTCGCTGGCATTCTACGGCATGGGCCGCATCTCGCACGGCACGCAGGCAACGATGACGATGAATGTCGGCAAAGGCGGCGCGATCCGTAAAGACGGCAAGATCACAAGCGTCCCCGCCGCATGGAAAACACGCGAGATCGACTTCGGCGGCGGTGTCAGTAGCCCGCACGTAAGTAAGGGCTCAGGCGACGTTGGCATTCCACCTACAGGTAACGGTCCAAGCGTAGTAAAAACCGCCGTAACCATTCCTTGGGGCGATGTCTCGACCGCATATCACTCGACCGGCATCCCAAACATCGAGGTCTTCACCGTCGTCCCGGCGCCACAGCTCAAGATGCTAAAGCTCAGCCGATACCTCGGCTGGCTCCTCGCGTCAAGACCTGTAAACAACTATCTCCAAAAACAGATCCCGCCCGGCGGCCCATCCGACGAAGAACGCGCTAAAGGGCGCACCCTAATGTGGGGCGAAGCCTCAGACCTAAACGGCAACCGCATCGAAGCCCACCAACAAGGCCCCGAAGGCTACACCCTGACTGCATTGGCAGCCCTCAACATTGCCGAGAAGATTCTGAATGGCAATCTCACGCCCGGCTACCAAACGCCCGCTAAAGCCTACGGCGCTGACCTCATTCTCGAGATCGACGGCGTAACGAGAACCGTGTGAGTAGGGAATGAAGATGTCCGGTATCCAAAAATGTATTTACACGGATTTTTTGCGTGTGCTAAGGTTTGAAGCGCGGGATTTGAGCGATGAGGATTCAGGAAATGCGGTCTGGCAGCGCGCATCTGAAAATGAAGGGTGACGAGGGCGACGAGCCGATCACGGCCGAGTCCGCCGTCGATAATCGGCCTCAGGTCACAAGCGAACCTGTCGAATCGCTGCTCGATCAGCCAATTTGGGCCCTCGTGTCATTTGAGAAGGTAGAGGCGTCCGGTATGACCTATCCAAAGGCCGAGCAACTGATGGCCGCGCTCTGTGAGCAGAGGGTAGCCGGGCTCTGCATTGTTACCGATGAGGCGGCAGAGCGGATGACCCGCTAAAATTCCAGGACCACTTTCCCAAAATTGGCGTTCGACTCTACCCGAGCGTAGGCGTCTGCCGCCTGAGAAACCGAAAAGATGCTGTCGATGGCCGGGCTGATCTGGCCGGAAGCGAGCAGCGGCACGACGCCGTCCGCAAATCGCTCGGTAACACCGGCCTTCTCAGCCGGCGAACGCGATCGAAGAACCGTTCCCTTTATCGTCAGCCGCTTCTGCAGGGCTAAACCCAGATCAAATTCCGCCTTGCGGCCCGATGTCAGGCCGACCAGCATCAGTCGCCCCTTCTCCGCGAGGCATGCAAGATTCTGCTGAAAATAGGCACCGCCGACCAGGTCGAGAATGACGCTAACGCCTTCTGCATGAGTTGCATCCAGAACATGTTTTGCGAAGTCTCCGCCGTCAGTTAGAACGGAAACATCGAGACCCAGAGGCTTGCATCGTTCAAGCTTGTCGGCCGTCCTTGACGTGCCTATGACCGTCGCACCCACGGCCTTGCCAAGCTGCAACGCCGCGAGCCCGACGCCGGAGCCGACGGCGTGGATCAATAGCTTCTCACCTTTCGTAATGGCTGCCTGCGTAATGATCGCGTCGTGGGCCGTGATGAATGCCTCGGGAACGGCGGCGGCTTCCGAATAACTCAGGGTATCAGGGATAGCCGTGACCAGGGCCGAGTGTGTCAGTAGAAACTCAGATTGGCCGCCGGCGGGAACGATGCCGAAAACGCGGTCGCCCGTCTTCCACCTTAACAAGCTATTGCCAACCGCTGCGATCTCACCGGCAAATTCCAGTCCCGGCAGATGTGCCGAATACGCGGGCGGTGGCGGATAGAGTCCTTTTGCCTGAAGGATGTCGGCCCGGTTGACGCCCGCGGCATGGACCTTTACCAGAACGGCATCGCCGCCAGGCTCGTCCGGGGCGGCGACGTCGCGCACCTCAACCGCATCCAGACGGCCGAACTCGCTAATATAGACGGCACGCATACAGGCTTATTTTAGCTCGATATTGTTTGCTTTGAGCGTGTTTCCCATTGCCCGCTGAAGCTCGGCGATGGCTTTGTTAAGCTCGGTTCGCGAGCGAAGCTCGTTGCTTTGGGCCGCGGCGAGAGCTGTTTGACGCTCGAGCACCCTATAAACGTCCGATTGCCCTGCGAGCATCTTACGGCTTTCTGAGTCATACTGGCGGACCAGGTTTTCGCGTGCAATAGCAGCCGCCCGAAGTCTGGCCTCGGCCGTTCTCACCGACTGTAACGCATTTCGGACCTCAACCTGGATGCCTTGCTCGATCTGCTCACGCTGCAAGTCCAGACGTTCGGCCTCAACGCGGGCCCGGCCAAGCTGTGCCTTTGCAGCCTTATCGCCGGGCAGCGGAATGTTGAAACTGACGCCGACACGGAAAACAGGATAGCGGTGTGTAAAAACTCCGCGATATGGGTTGCCCATGAGCATCGCGAGATTTGCCTGCTGCTGCTGGCAAGCCGGTGAATTCGGGTTGGTCTGACACGCAGTCGGAAAATTGGGGCTGAAGTTTGGATTCGCACTGCCGCCAATGCCGGTCTCGGTGATACTCGCCGTAAAGTCTATCTGCGGCTTTGTCTGATCTTTGAATAGTTTCTGATCGATCAGATTGATCTCCTTCTGTGTTCGATTAATGTCGAGCTCCGGCCGTTGAGCGAGTGCGGTGTCTATGGCCTGCGTCAGCGTCGGATCGGGAACCGTAAGTTCCACCGGTTCGACGGGTGTTAAGGATCGTGCCCAGAGCGGATCATGCCGGTTTGGCGACAGCAGCATCTTGAGAGCATTCTCGGCCTGATTCACGACATTCAGCGCGTCATAAACGGCCTGTTCAAAATTGGCGACCTGTGTATCGGCCGCGACGATGTCGATCGGGGCAAGCTGCCCTTCGTCAACAAGACGGCGGTTGTGCTCGAGCTGAGACTTGGCGTCACGAACGGCATCGCGCTGAACCTGTAGATTCCTCAAAGCAAACATCAAGTCCCAGTACGCCTTTTCGACGGTCGCTATCGTCTCGATCGACCGCTGACGAAACTGTGTGTCGGTCAGCTCGATATTGCGTTTGGCGATCGCGAGCGAGCGACGGGCAACATCCGTCTTGCGGCCGCGAAACAACGGCTGCAATACCGAGAGGCCGAGGCTGGCGTTGAGCTGCGGGCTGAGGATCGAGATCGGGTTGTCGGTAGTAAGATGCTGGTTGGTCGCAGTTGCCGTTGCAGTGGTCCCAAACCGCTCCGATGCGGCTGAGATCGACGCGGCGCCAAACAATGTCCCGACGGTCGTCTTTTGGTTGCTGCTGAATATGCTTACGTTTGGCGTCGTCGCCCGATCGTAGTAGGCCTGGCCCGTAAGTCGCGCCTGAAATGCACCGCGCGTTGCCTTAAGGTCAAACTCGGCCATCGTCACAGCCTTTCGCGAAATCTCGATATCGCGGTTGTTCGCTAGTGCGAGCTCGATCGCTTCGCTGAGGGTTAGTGTCCGCTGATCGGCGATGTCAACGCCGACACGACCGAGTTCGGGCAGCCGTCGATCATCGCTCCGGTAGTCGGGTGCAATAGACGGAACGGCCACCGTCTCAGGCGACGGCACCGGGACCTGAGCGCCGAGAGAGGCCGCCGCCAGGGCAAGGAACGAGAATACGATCAGGTATCTAAACTTCGACATCCAATATTATTGCCGTGTAAATACGGAGCTTGCAGCGCCGGCAAAACGCCGCTTGATGCCGCCGAAAAGCCATGCCGCAAGGCGATTGATGTATTTGAAAGGCCTAAGCTCCGCAAGGTCGTCAAACAGAGAGTAGAAAACCGGAACGGCGAGGAGCGTAAGCAGTAGGCAGAGCGTCTGGCCGCCGACCACGAGAACACCGATCGAGCGGTTAGTGCCCGAGCCCGCACCGCTACCGACAACAAGCGGGATCATTCCCGCCACAAGTGCGATCGTTGTCATCAAGATCGGCCTCAGGCGGTCGCGATTCGCCTGAATGATAGCGTCATAGCGCGACATGCCCTGCGAGCGGAGGTGATTTGTATGGTCGATCTGCAGGATAGCGTTCTTTTTGACCACGCCAAACAGCAACAACAGACCCAAGCCCGAGAAGATATTTACCGTCTGACCCATGATCAGGAGACTGAATATGCCGAATGGAATAGACAGCGGCAGCGTTAGCAGGATCGTCACCGGATGTATGAACGACTCGAACTGTGCCGCCAGCACGATATACATGAATACGAACGACAGGGCAAAGGCAAGCAGGAAATAAAATCCGGCCTTGCCCATCTCTTTTGACTGGCCGACATAGCCGGTTCGGTAGCCTGCCGGGAGATCCAAGTTCTTAACATAGTCGTTGATCGCTGACGTAATATTTGCAGCGGATCCGCCGGGCCTCGTATTGGCGAGCAATGTTACCTGACGCTGGCGGTTTGTGCGGTCCACCGAACTCGGGCCGGTTCCCGCCGACGATTTCACCACGCGGTCGAGGGTGACCCAGCCGACCTTGGTTGACGGAACGATCAAACGGTTAAGCCCCTCTAAGCTGGTCCGAAATTGGTTAATAGCACGAACGCGGACCTCATACTGGTCGTTTCCCGCATTAAAGGTCGTTGCCTCTTGCCCCGCCACGAGCGTATTCAAAGCCTGTGATACGTCACCGACACGAACGCCAAGATCGGCGGCCGTAGCCCGATCGACCTCGAGCCGCACCTCTGGCTTGCCGGATATCAAGGTGGAGTCGATATCGACCGCGTCGGGAAGCGTCCTCATTTTTTCGAGTATCTTTGTCGAAAATTCCTCGAGCTTTTTGATGTCCGGGCCGGCGATGAGGAACTGCACATTTGCATTGCGAAAGCCGCCGCCCGAGAATGCCTGCACCTGCTGCACACTCGTTCTCAACTCAGGTGGAAATTGTTTGAGCAATTCGCGGGCGTCTGCCATCATCGCTTCCTGCGATTTGGCGCGGCTGGCAACATCCTTGAGCTTGACGTAGATCGTGCCCGCATTCACCACTTGCTGCTGTCCGCCGCCGACGGTCGCGAGGGTGTCGGTAACGCCGGGCATTTTGCGTATTTCGGATGCGATCCGCTCAAAGATCTGTGACGTCGCCGTAAGACTCGAGCCCTCAGGTGCCCGTATTTGAACCTCGAATTGCGATTGGTCATCCACCGGCAAAAAATTCTTACCGACAAACATGAAGAGAGGAACGATGCTCAGAAATACAAGCACCACCAGGCCGATGATCGCCCAGCGGTGTCCCATCGAGAATCGCAGCAACCACGTGTAGGCCCCGTCCACATGCCTAAACCAGCCTTTGTAATGGCTGCTCGCTTCATTTTCGGCGATCGCACCGTCGCCGTGAACTTCGATCTCTTCGTTCCCACTTGGCCGATGCGTGTCCTTTTTGCCCTTGATGAGCCGGGCCGCGAGCATCGGCGTCAGGGTGAATGAGACGATCAAGGACACGGCTACGGCAAAAGCCGCCGTCAGGCCAAACGACGACATAAACCGGCCGACGATGCCCTGCATAAAACCGATCGGGACAAACACCGCCATCAGGCTGAGCGTCGTTGCCATAACCGCCGGGCCGATCTCACGCGTCCCTTCGATCGCTGCCTGAAACGGGTTCATACCCTTTTCGTCAACAAACCGATAGATGTTTTCGAGCACGACTATCGCGTCGTCGATGACGATGCCGACCATCAGCGTGAGCGAAAGCATTGTGATCGAATTGAGCGTGTAGCCCATAGCGTAGATGAGCGCAAACGTCGAAATGATCGAGGTCGGGATCGCAATCCCGGCGATAAACGTCGAACGAAAGCTCCAGAGAAAGAGAAAAACGACGATCGCTGCGAGGATCGACCCGATGACCAGGTGCTCTTCGATATTTCGGAGTGAATTCTCGATATAGATCGAGTTGTCACCGATGATCCGCATCTGAAAGTCCTTCGGGAGCGTAGTTTCGATCTCTTTCAGGCGCTCTTTGATGCCATGGGCGACGGCGACAGTGTTCTGGCCAGACTGTTTTGAGACGACGAGCGTGACGGCGGGCTGACCATTGAGGCGCGCTTCGGATCGCGGCTCTTCGGCGCCGTCCTCGACATAGCCGAGATCCCTGACCTTTACTTGATAGCCGCCGCGTGTCGCGACGACGACGTCGTTGAATTCCTCGGGTTTTGCGATCTTTCCGACGGTGCGGACGCTTGTTTCGGTTTGTCCCTCATCGATGCGTCCCGACGGAAACTCCATGTTCTGGATCCGGAGAGCTCCGGAAACCTCGGCCGGCGTGACGTTATACGAACGCATCTTGTCAGGATCGACCCAGACGTTGATCTGCCGTTCCTGCCCGCCGATGATGGTGACCTGGCCGACGCCGTTGATCGATTCGATGCGTTCCTTGACCTGATTCTTTGCGATGTCCGTCACATCGCGGCGCGAGCGCGGGGCTGAGATCGATATGCGCAGCACGGGTGCCGCGTCCGTGTCGAGCTTTTGCACCGTCGGCTGCTCGGCGGTGTCGGGCAGGTTTGGAATTACCGTCTGAACGCGATTCTCGACCTCTTGCGCGGCGACGTTCACGTCCTTTTCGAGGACAAACTGGACAAAGACCTGCGACACGCCCTCGATCGATGACGAGCGAAGCTCGTCTATACCACTGATCGTGTTGACGGCCTCCTCGACCTTTTCGGTGATCTCGGTCTCGACCTCCTCGGGCGATGCACCGGGATTGATGACCGTAACGGTGATCGTAGGAAAGTCGATCTTTGGAAACAGGTCGACACCGAGGCTCATGAACGAGAACGCGCCCACCACCACGAGCGACATGATGAGCATCGTCGCAAATACCGGACGTTTTACACAGATCTCAGCTAACCACTGCATAGAGTCAATTCATTTGCCGGACAAGCACGCCATCGGATAAGTCGCCGAGGCCGCTTGTCGCTATCACGTCGCCTTCATTTATGCCCTGCTTGATCTGGATCATGTCGCCCTCCAGGATCCCGGTCTGAACAAGCTGCTCGCGGGCGGCCCCGTCTTTGACGACAAATACGCGGCTAACCTCACCGTCCGTTCGGACGGCAGCGGCCGGGACCATGACAGCATTCTCAGCCCTGGATTGCGTGATCCTGACAGTCGCAAACTGGCCCGGCTTAAGCAAACCGTCGCCGTTTGGCACCTCAGCCTCGACCGTCAGTGTTCGCGCGGTCGCATTGAGGCTCGGCAGTATGCGGGCAACCGTCCCGGCAAAACTTCGGTCGGGATAAGCGCTCACCTGGAGCGAGATCCCCTGGCCTGTCGCGACCTTGCCGATGGATTGTTCGGGCACGTCGATCTTGAGTCGCAGAGTGCTTGTGCGAACGATGGTAGCGACTTTTGTGTTTGGCGCGTTTGGCGTTATGTATTCACCCAGGTCGGCTACGCGTTCGGCGATATAGCCGCTGATCGGTGCGCGGATAACGGTGTCGGTGAGTGCCTTTCGGGCCTGACCGACCTGCGTTTCGGCTGTGGTTACGGCGGATCGAGCTGCCGCGACCTGAGCCTCGGCGGAGTTGATCGCCCGCACCGCGACGGCGGCATTTGACCGTGCTTCGTCGAGCTGGCCGATCAAGGCGTCGCGCTGCGCGCGTCGTTGATCAACCGACGCGCGTGATACGTCCTCGGTCGCAAACAGACGCTCGGCACGGGCCAGTTCCTTTTCGGCAAGAATGAGGTTGGCTCGCGTCGATTTGACCTGTGAGAAGGTCTCGATATCGAACGTCTCGCCGTCTTTCAGTCCAAGCCGCACCTGCGCTTGCCTGAGGGCGGCCTTGGCGGTGTCAACGGCCCGTCGCTGCTGGACGACCTGAGCCTCGGCCTGTTCCAGCCGCAGTCGCGCGTCGCGATCGTCGAGCCGGACCAGCACACTGCCTTTCTCAACATAGCTTCCGACATCAAAATTGACCTCAACGATCTTTCCGCCGACCGGTGGGGCGACGTCGGTCTGCGCATCTCCGGCAAGATTGCCGGTCGCTTCAAAATAGGTCGGTATTTGCCGGACGACAGCCTGTGTCGTTGTGATATCGACGACTGCCGGCTGATTATTCGCCGTAGTATTTTTAGCCCCGCCGTTCGAACCGCAAGAGGCCCCGAAAGCTGTCGCCACGATGACGCTCAGAGCTGCAAACCGTTTAGTACTGATCATCTCGTTCCTATGCCCTAATCCCATTCAGGAGGATCTCTGCGAAGTTCTTTGCCGCCGTCTCATTCGATACATTTAGGATCGTCCGTTTCTTGTCCCAGAGAATGTTGATTATCGAATGATGGATAAGCATGCCAAGAAGCGCTCGGACCGCGAGCCGTGGGTTCAACTTTCTAAACGCACCGTCACGCTGCCTTCGCAAGATATAGCCGCCAATGAACTTATAGACCTGTTCAACAAAATCGTTAAAGAACCGTTGTGCCAGGATGTGTTCTTCGAGAGCGGAGTAGAAAAGCAGCCTCATAAATGAAATATCCGACTGATGCTTATTCAGAGCGTCCAGCCCGATGTTATAGAAAACGGCAAAATCGTCCTTATCCTCGATCGCCTTTTGCAATTTAGCGTTTTCTTCCCACGGGAAACGTCTCACGCCGTCCTGACAGCCTTTGGTGTGCAGGATCGCGCCGTAGAGCTCCTCCTTGTTTGCAAAGTGCCGAAACACCATCGCCTCGGAAACGCCCGCGGCCTTTGCGATCTCCTTTGTCGTCGTTCCTTTGAATCCACGCTGCGAAAAGAGATCAACCGCGGTCATCAATATCTGTTCGCGCCGGGCGTCGCCCGTCATCCGTCCGCTGTGGTCACATTTGAAAATATTTTGTGTCAATCGTAAAGTATAAAGTAAGTGCTTACTAACCCCGATCACAAAGATTCGCATCTGCGCGGCTCAAATGTCAACCACCGGCAAGCGTCTATTACGCAAAGAACGAATATTCGAACATTCTGGCTGCAAGTTTCGTTACAATTAATTGGCGGCAGAGATCCATCACAGCGCACGCCGGATACATTTTCATTTGGAGGAGAGATCAGCAATGTCGGAATTTGAAGCAGAGGTCAAAAAGGCGGAGAAGGAATTGGAACAAGGCCTGATGGCGGTCAACGAACCATTCGATGGCAAGGCCGGTGAAGACGAGTTTTTAGGAGATCTAAAGATGCAGGCACAGGAGTACGGACAAAAGATACAGGACACGGCGACAAAGGCTTATGACTATGCCAGCGAAAAGTTTACGCAGGCCGGCGACAAGGTCAAGGAGCTGTCGAGCAAGGATCCGCGTGAGCTGGTCGAGGATGCTAAGGAGTTTGCCCGTCAAAAGCCGGGCCAGACGATCCTCATTTCGGCGGCTGTCGGCCTTGTGCTAGGGCTCATCCTGCGCGGGCGAAAGTAGCTGTCTTTTCAGATCGAATCTACAAGGGGATGTCTGAAAAGCCTGCTTCTTCTACGCGGCGGAGCCGCGAAAGACGGTAGCCAGACGTGAAACGTCTGGAAAGTTGCGAACGATGATTTTCGCACTGAAGGTGCGGCAGACACCCGTAAACATTGACCTTTCGCCCCTTCAGGGCGAGATGCCCTCGAGGCGATCTTTCCAGACGTTTCACGTCTGGCTACTATCTTTTTGCGGCTCCGCCGCGAAAGAACGACTTTTCAGACAAGCTCTTTCGTTTTACTTTTGACCTGTTTTTCATCTACTCTACGCATTCAGTAGTATGAGAAACAATCTGCTTTTCCCGACGATCCTGATCTGTTTGGCTGCCATCGGATGCTCGCTTGCCGATCGGTTTGACAACAAACCGGCAAACACTCAGTCGGCCAATACTGAGAGCGACACGAATAGCACCGCACCCTCACCCGAGATCGGCGCGGACGGCCAAGACCGATCAGGCCCGGTCCAGGCTCTGGTCTCGGATCTATACAAATATCACGACACCGGCCGCAGTCCGTTCTTTCAGACGCGGGATCGCGCCTTGGTCGATCGGTTCTTTACTAAACCACTGGCGGAGATGGTCTGGAAGGATTCGATGAACGCGGCGACCGAGATCAGCGCGATAGATTTTGACGCGCTCTACGACGCACAGGATGTTGAGAAGAAAGGCTTTGCGGTAGGATCGGGCGAGGTTAGCGGCGATTCTGCTACGGTCGTCGCTACATTCACCAATTATGGCGAAAAGAAGCGAGTAACCTTCCTGCTCAAATCATCGGGCGGCGATTGGAAGATCGATGACGTAAAATATCAAAACGGAAACTCGTTGATGGGCCTGTATCGACAGACTTACGGCAAGAGCGAAACCAAGACCAACGCGCCGCCGGTGAAGAATGTTACCGGCGAGTTTGAAGGCACCTTTCGTGTCGGTGACACGACGTGCACGGTCAAGCCGATCAGGATGGCCTTTGAGGTTCGTTGGGCCAAAGGGCGCGGCACCGAGGTATTTGTGTTTCGGGATGGGAACACGTTCGACTCAGACGACGGCAACAGCTTTGAGTTTAACGACGAGAACTACAACTCCGGCACATTCTATCGGGCCGACGGCAAGACGTTTCCTGTAAGGCGGGCAAACTAACGCGCCCGCCTTTGTCCTTTACCGGTGAGCCGGGTTCTAAATCTGCTCGTGGATCAGCCGGCGAACCTGATCGCCAAAGAGCACGTCGATCTTGTGCGGTTCGATCACGGCCGTGACCTCGCCGCGGCCAAACTTGTCATGCATCATCGCCTGGCCTTTCTTATATTTTCGAGCCCGATCATAGGGTGAGGCATTCTTTGCCTTACCCATTGATACGGATGTCTTTGCGCCGCGTGTGAATGTGCTGCTGGTCTCACATGTTTCGCACACGGCGTTCGTAATAACACCTTGTTTAGTGACCGAATTGACGCGGTGCATCTGATCGAGATCACATGCGGAACACATCATTTCGACAGTGTCGCCGACGGCGAATGCTGGTTTCTTTTTGATCATTTCATTACCTCTTATCGTCTGCGGCGCCCGCCGAAGGAACGGAAGCTGCGCTTCGGTGCGGAACCTGCGTTCCGAACCGAACTAACCTCTGAAACAGTGTGTCCACCAAATTCCGGATGGACGACGCGTTCGACCCGCTCACCGGTCAGCCGTTCGATCGCACGCATTGAGTGTTCCTCAGCAAGCGTGAAGATCGTGATCGCCCGGCCCTTATTACCGGCCCGGCCGGTGCGGCCGATACGGTGAACATAATCTTCGGGCACGACCGGAATGTCGTAGTTGATGACATGCTGGACAGAATCGATGTCGATGCCGCGAGCGGCAACGTCAGTCGCGACGAGCACGTTCGTATGCCCCGCCTTAAAAGCACGCAGCGCAGCGTCGCGCTGCCCCTGCGAGCGGTCACCGTGAATGCGGTTCGAGCTGTGCGAACGTTTCTCAAGCACGTGGGCGAGGCGGTCTGCACCGCGTTTTGTCCGTGTAAATACGAGCACACGCTGGAGGGCATCTTTCTCTAGAAGTTCGAGAAGCAGCACCATCTTAGAATTTGCCGCCACGGGATACGCCGTCTGATGGACGAGGTGCGATGCCGTCCCACGCGGGCTGACCTCGATCAGCTCAGGGTCGGTCAGCATCCTGTAGGCGATGGTCTCGATCTCTGACGACATTGTCGCTGAGAAAAACAGCGTCTGGCGTTTTGTCGGAATGGCCTTTTCGATCCGTTTGATCGATGGCAAAAAGCCCATATCGAGCATGCGGTCTGCCTCGTCCAGGACAAGATGCGTCAGGCCACGAAAATCCGCCACACCCTGATCCATAAGGTCGATAAGGCGTCCGGGCGTGGCAATGACGATATTCGAGCCGCCGCGAAGCGAGTCCATCTGGCGCTTATAACCGCTGCCGCCGATAATGGCGGTGCATGTAATGCCCTTAGGGGCAAACTGTCGGCAGAATTCTTCTGTTTGGTTGGCAAGCTCGCGCGTCGGCGACAACACGAGCACACGCGTGCCCGGCCGTTTTCCGCCTTCGATAAGCTTGTTTAGTATCGGCAGCAAAAAGGCCGCCG
>JAGOWF010000056.1 GCA_018060305.1 Pyrinomonadaceae bacterium | reverse complement strand
GCACGATGCTACTTCCGAACCACGAAAACTGAACACGGTGCATGGTGAACGACGCCGTCTGAGACCGAACCCAAAAGCCGTCCCCAAAAGCCGCGCCCGTGCGAACCGACGACGATAACGTCAGCTCCCCATTCCTTTGCCTTTTCCACGATCTGGTAATCAGGCGAACCCCGCAGTATCTCGGTCGCAAGCGGAAATTCCACCTTCCCAAAATGGCTGCGGATCATTTCCTTTGCCTCATCTACGAACGAAGTGCACTGCTCCATCACAGCCTCTTCGATCTTCTGATAGTATTCAGCCGAGACGGCAAATGGTTCCGCCATGATCGGCGGCGCATCCTCGAATGCCGATACGACGAGCACATCAGCACTATCCGGCCGAATCAGATCTTCACACGCCACCTTTATCGCGGCCTTGCTATAGTCTGAACCATCTGTTGCGATCAATATTTTCATTCTTAAGACCTCCAAACCTTTATTCGTATTAACTCATCGTCGCCAATATCCTTTGAATATCGTCCTCGCTTGTGTCCGGATTGATAAAACAGAAACGAGCGACCGTTTCTTCAACGCCCGCGGTGATCCATTTCGTCGGTGCCACCAGTGCAAGTCCATCACGATGGTTCTTGAGTGTCCACGCAACGTAATCAACGTGTTTCCAACCTCTACGCCTAAATAGGACGCATGACAGGCTCGGCTCACGGACGAGCTCCAGGTGCTCGGATTCGTTCACGCGTCGAGCCGCGATCCCGGCCAGTTCGACACCGTCCTCTACCGCCCGTGCGTATCGGTCCGTCCCATGCATAGCCAATGAGAACCACAACGGCAGGCCGCGCACACGCCGAGTCAGTTGTATCTGATAGTCTGCGGGATTAAAGCCCTGATATGCCTTGTCGTAAAAAATGTCCAGATACGACCCGCTTTGCGCATGGGCGCGGCGAGCGATGTCGA
Source organism: Pyrinomonadaceae bacterium (assembly GCA_018060305.1). Lineage (GTDB taxonomy): Bacteria > Acidobacteriota > Blastocatellia > Pyrinomonadales > Pyrinomonadaceae > OLB17. The sequence continues at coordinate 11,188 of JAGOWF010000056.1, read as the reverse complement.
TATCGCGGTAAATGATAGTGCCGCAATCATACGGTGAAAAAAGCCATTTGTGCGGGTCGATCGTGACGCTATCGGCCAATTCGAGCCCTCTGAACAGAGGCCTCAGCTTCGGCGACGCAAGAGCCCCGCCCCCATACGCCGCATCGACGTGAAACCAAATGCGCTCCTCGCGACAAATGCGTCCGATACCTTCCAGATCGTCAATAATACCTGCGTTTGTCGTCCCTGCTGTAGCGATAACGGCAAAAAGACGCTCACGGTCAGCTCCGCTCATGGACGCAAGCTCGACAGACAGCATCTCGCCTTCAAAACGGTCCTCGGTCGGTAGGGAACGAATGTCAGCATCGACCACTCGGGCCATGGCACGGACGGACGAATGCGCTCCGGACGAGGTTAATATCAGACCGCGCTTCGTCGCAGCGTCAGGATTTCGCGTTCGCCACGCCTCACGGGCTGCTACGATAGCCGAAAGATTGGCCTCGGTCCCACCGCTCGTAAAAACCCCGAAGGCGCCTTCGGGCAATCCGGTCAGCGATACCAGCCACCGCATCGCCTCATTCTCCGCAAAGATGCAGCCCGCGCCCTCGAGCCAAAATGCCCCATGCACGCTCGCCGCCGATGTCACAAGGTCGAACATCACCGCCGCACGGCTAGGCGAGGCCGGGACGAATGCCAAATGTCGCGGATGGTCTATCGAGATACTCGCCGGCAGCAGAACCTCGCGAAACAGCTTGAACGCCTTCTCGCCCGTGATGCCCTCAGGCGTTATTGTCTCGCCACAGTCTTGCTTGAGTTCCTCCTCTGTGCGCGGCATGCCGAGCGGTGGATCGGCATTCGTGATCCGCTGGATCGCGAATTTCATCACGTCAAACGTCATGTCCACCAGTTCGATATCGACGTTATGCATACACCTCAAGTTTCACCCAGTAGGCTCGGCGAGTAAATGACTCAGGTCACATCTCTATGCAGAATTGCCCGCGAAACACGCGAAACACACGAAAGCGCGAATTATTCCCTTTCGCGTCTTTCGCGTATTTCGCGGGCTGTCTTAGAATCGTATCAACCCATGAACTACGGCTTTATTATCGACAACCGAAAGTGTATCGGCTGCCACGCGTGCACCGTGGCATGCAAGGCCGAGCACGAAGTGCCGGTCGGCGTGAACCGCACTTGGGTCAAATACATCGAGAAGGGCGAGTTTCCCGATACGCGAAGGCTGTTCAGCGTGATGCGGTGCAATCACTGCGCCGACGCGCCATGTGTCGAGATCTGTCCCGTGACGGCGCTGTTTACGCGCAAGGACGGCATCGTCGATTTTGACGACCGCCGCTGCATCGGCTGCAAAGCGTGCACGCAGGCGTGTCCCTATGACGCGATCTATATGCACCCCGACGATCACACGTCGGCGAAATGCAATTACTGCACCCACCGCGTCGATATCGGTCTCGAACCCGCCTGCGTCAACGTCTGTCCCGAGCACGCGATCATCTCGGGCGATATGGATAACCCGTCGTCTGAGATCTCGCAGCTTCTTGCTCGCGAAACCGTCTCAGTCCGCAAACCGGAAAAAGGAACTAATCCCAAACTCTTTTACATCGACGGCGACAAGGCATCGCTCGACCCGACCGCCGCTCATCCCGACAGCGACTACATGTGGAGCAGTCAATCACGGGGCGTTGGACATCACGCCCAACGGAGCCCGGACGCCGAACGGAACGCGGACGCCCTCGTCCGCCCCGGGGCCGCGGACGCCCTCGTCCGCACGGATTTACGCGGCGAAGCAGCCTCGCGGACGGAGGCGTCCGCGACCCCAGGGCGGACGAGGGCGTCCGCGTTCCGCCGCGTTTACGACGCTCCGGGCAAAGGCGTCCTCTGGGGCTGGGAAGTTTCGGCTTACGTGTGGACAAAGGCGATCTCTGCGGGCGTATTCCTCATGGTGAATTTTCTCCTAACGTTCACCGCGCTGCCGATCCAGTTGAAGATGTTCGGTAACGCGGTGGCTCTGTTATTCCTAGCCCTCACCGGCGTACTGCTGATCAAAGACCTGGGTAGGCCGGAGCGATTTATTTACACACTCTTGAGGCCGCAGTGGCGATCCTGGCTGACGCGTGGGAGCTATATCATCTCGGCTTACGGAGCCGTGCTTACGGCGTGGTGGGCGGCGGTATTCTTCAAGCAGTTCCACTGGCTGAACGTGATCGAATGGCTTGGCCTCGTGCCCGCACTGATGACGGCGGTCTATACGGCGTTCCTTTTCGCCCAGGCCAAGGGCCGCGACTTTTGGCAATCGCCTATGCTCTCGATCCACATGGTCCTGCATTCGCTCATCGCCGGAGGAGCCGCGATCATGATCTCGGACGTGTGGTTCGAGTGGAACACCGCGTGGATGTCCCCCACCAAGGCCCTCACCGCGTTCTTCATGATCCTCAACCTCATCGCCACGACGATCGAACTAACGACGACACATTCAACCCACGACGCCGCCACCGTCGCAAAAATGATCACCCGCGGCCAATTCAGCCGCCAGTTCTGGCTCGGCACCATCCTCGCCGGCAACGTTCTGCCGCTGCTCCTGTTCTTCACCGGCAGCGACCTCGCGTTCGTCCTCGCCGGTGTACTGATCCTCACCGGCCTCTACATCGGCGAACACATCTGGGTAAAAGCCCCGCAACTGGTGCCGTTGAGTTAGGAGAATTGAGATGATGTAATTCATGTTAGAGTTATTTCAGAGGAACGAATTTATGCCGAAAGGACAACTAGAAAAAATCTTGGTCGAGGATTGGCAGAAAGCAACCGAGCGGCGTTCTGACCGAACGGCAAGGCTGATTGACCGAATCTCACACCTCTCCACCCGGGAACTTACGACTCTTGTCAGTCTGTACCTAGAATGTGCCGAAGGTACGAGTCGTGGAAAGGACGAGTTTCATGGTCCGTTTCGATTCTCGAAAGATGCGAAAAAGATCGAAACGGACACCGCCGAAATATCTCTGATTACTCTTGCGGACTTCCTCCACGCGCTCATGCTTGCGGAGTATCGAATTGATGATTTACTGTATCATCCACCTGCGCTCCGATTCAGCAGATTAGATCAATTTGCTAAAAGCGTGAAACTTAAGCGTGAAGACTTCAAGAGAATTTACTTAAACTGGCACGCAGGACTTAGAAAGCGGGTACTTTCGGAATCAAAATAACTGTAAAACATGGATACTTCGAGCTCGAATTGCTGGCAATGTGGCCATGAACTCAGCGGCAAATATCGCTTCTGCGGCGATTGCGGCTCTGTGATCTCTTTTGAAGAGTATAACGTCGTGGCAAGCATCGGCGGTGGAAATCAGGGAAAAGTATTCAAATGCTACGATACGTTACTCGACCGTTACGTGGCGGTCAAACAACTGGATAATTCTGTGTTCGACGAAGACGCACGGAAACGTTTTCAGAACGAACTGCAAACTCAGGCGCGCTTGAGCAGTGAGAACATAGTTCACATTTACAAAGCTGGCCCAATTACCGAGGCCCCGTACTTCGTAATGGAGTTTGTCGATGGAAAGACTCTGGAAGAGTTGCTTGCTGACGACATCGATAAGGTACGTAGTCGATTTCCAAGTATGATCGATGACATTTGTGAGGGGATTCGCGTTGCGCATTCTAACGACATTATTCACCGCGACATCAAGCCCGCAAACATTCTCATTGCGGGCGATGGCACAGCCAAGATCGCAGATTTCGGTGTTGCGAAATTTGTTCCCCCATCTTCACTTGTCACATCAATGTTGGGCTCACCATTCTATATGGCGCCTGAGATTTGGAGGAATGACGGATACGGCAAGAAGGTTGATATTTGGGCGTTGGGAGTCTTGTGTTACTACATTTGGACGGGAAAACTTCCGTTTGAGGCCCATAACCGCACCGCATTAGGTATTAAGGTTTGCCAAGGACAGTATGATCCTCCAGCGCAAGTTAATCCCGCGATACCAGTGGAGGTCGCGACGCTTATTGAGCGAATGTTGTTGCCCGAGGAGTCACGAGCCAACTCAGTTGCCACACTCCAAAACCAATTCAGATCGCTGCAGCCCAATGAAGATCCGCCGCCAGCATCGAGACGGTTGAATGATTTCCAGAAGCAAATAGACGCAATATACGGTTTCAAAAACGATAAGCGACCTTCAATAATCCTGCTGAGTCATCTTTCAACTAACGTTGCGGGAATAATTAGCGGACTTGAAGTCCTCCCAATCGAATACGGGAAAGAAAGAGTTCGCAAGTATTTACCGAAATCGTTCGCGTGGCTCTGTGCTTTAGTTTCGTCCGCAAACTGTACGATTGAAGAGCTAATCTGGCTTAAGTTTGCCGACAGGTGCATTTATTGCAAAGACAAGATTTGCTCTTGCCCTGACAAGCTTGATAAAACCGAGGCCGATATCAATGAACAGTTGTTGGCGGATATTCGGGAAAACTTGATCGATACTCTTCGGTCTGAAAGCTTTGCATTTTATGCTGCGATGTTTGAACGCATCTACGGTGCTCGTAATCGTACCGCTGGAATCGACCGCGTTTGTCTACGTCTATCATTGGAAATTCAGGAGGCCGCAGATGCCTTGCTTAAAATCGATTCTTTGAAAATGATCGACAGTCTAGACGTAATGCAGCTAGAGATGGCGGATATAGTGGCTTGGTTTTTTGCATTACTCGGCATCTTGACTTCTGACCCCAATACATTGGGTGAGGATTATGATTTTGAAGTAGAGTTTTTCAGTATGTTCAACGATAAATGTTATAGATGCGGTGCTCGAAAATGCCGGTGCCCTGAGGCCACCAAAGAGATTGAGCTTATCAATTGGAAATGACGACGACTAAATAGAATTCTGCGGAGAGCAATTTTGAAGAAAGGAAAGTTTATTGTATTTGAAGGTCTAGATGGTGCTGGAACGTCTACACAAGTATACCGTTTGCGCGAATATCTGATTTTACGGGGAGTTAATGTAGAGATCTCCAAAGAGCCAACCAATGGACCAATCGGCACTGTTATTCGACTGGCGATAGAGGGAAGAGTGAACCTCGATAGCCGAGCCCTTGCGCTCGCGTTTGCTGCCGATCGGGCTGATCATCTTTTTAATGCGTACAACGGGATTCTTACCTCGTTAGATGCGGGCCGATGGATAATTTCAGATAGATATGTCCTCTCATCATTTGCATACCAAGGCATTGAAGTCGATGATCGCCGGTGGCTTGAGGAAATCAATAATTTTGTGATTACGCCGGACCTGACTTTCTTTGTTGATACTCCAGTATCCGTTTGCGCGGATCGCATAAACAGTCGTTCATCTCATATTGAGCTTTTCCATACTACTGAGAAATTGGAGAACGTCGCTACGAATTTTACGAGTATAAAGAACCTTGATCGATTTACTGGCCGGCTGGTTGTCGTAGACGGAACCGAGGGCGTAGAATCAGTTTATAAATCTCTTTTACCATCGATTGACGCGTTGCTTGCGGAGGAAACTCAGTCTGCGCAAGTAAACGCATAAGGACAGGAGGCGAGTTATGGCAGAGACAGGACATGCCAGGAACGTGGCTAATTTTGATACGTTGATCGCGTTTTGCGAGGGTTATGGCGGTGACTATAAGCCGACGAATACGCTGATCGAGATTCCGGCGTTGCAGACATTGTTGGCGCAGGCTCAGGCGGCGTTGGATGATGTTCAGGCGAAGCTGGCACCGTGGAAGAACAAGGTTGCCGACCGCGAGAATGTTTACGAGGGCATCAGGCCGTTGACGACGCAGGTTTTGGCGGCGTTTGACGCGTGCGGCGCTGCGGAGAACAAGGTTGACAATATGAAGACATTTCAGCGTCAGGTGCACGGCGCTAGGGCAAAGGCGTTGCCGCCCGACGATCCTTCAACGCCGGAGGACGAGAGCAAAGGCAACAGTGTCTCGCACCAGAGCTATGTGCAGGTTGCCGAGGCGTTCAGCCAGATGATCCAAATAGCACAGGCCGAACCGCTGTATCACCCGAACGAGACGCCGTTGCAGGTCGCGACGCTGCAAACAAGGCTCACCGCAATGGAAACCGCCAACACGGACGTTACCGACAGTGCCGTGCCGCTGAGTAATTCGCGAATTGACCGCAACGACGTGCTTTACGACAGCGCAGATAACCTCTGCGACCGTGCGGGCTTGGTCAAAAAGTACGTGAAATCGCTCTACGGAGCGTCGTCACCGCAATATGAGCAAGTGTCCGGCCTCGAATTCAAGAGGCGCTAGCTCGTTGGGCGTTCGTCGTAGCTCGAAAAGTCTCTGTCAAAGGTCGCGGTTCGCTCGTCGGACCGCGATGTTTATTGGGCGAGACGCAATATTGGGCTGTCGTAGGTAGTTATTCGAGCGGCGACGGTCGAGAAGCCTTTGGCGAAGCTCGAAAAGTCTTTGGCGGCGGTCGAGAAACCGTTGGCGGAAACCGAAAGACAATTCGGGCAGCACACAGCCTAGGAGGATGCGGACTAGACCTGTCTCTTATTGCCCCAAACAGCCCAATCAACACCGGCGGAGCCCGAAGAGGGCACCGACGAGACCTCCACCCGGATAAGTATTGGGTTAGCGAGCGATGGGCAAATAACGACCGCTTGACCGGTTCCATCAACTGCCCGCCCGATTACTGGTGGATGTTCAATCACAATACCACGTTCGCTCAGTTGCGGATCGAAGTGGGCTTTGACCTCAAGTGTGATGTCACAAGTTTGATCTACCTTGGCCGCGACACAGATTTGTGAGAATCCCTTGACATCAATCGCACTTGTTGTCTTTTCACCTTTCGAATTCTGTAGTGGAATCGCGAAATGGTTTGAATCGATTAACTCCATTGCTAAACCTCCAGTGTAATATTGTATCTTGATCAGAGAGATACTAGCATTCTCCGACTTCTACAGCAAAATTGGTTCGAGATCGCTAACCGATGCCAAAACACACACCATCATTCATCGAACGGCTGGCGGAGACGCTTCACCTGATACCGAACCTTCACGGTGCGGATGGGGATGAGCTGCCGCCGATACAGGAGCCGGGGAATCTGATCGATTATCCGCCGCCGGAGAGGTGGGACGAAACTTTTAAGTTGGGGTAATATATTGGATATGAACGCGACATTAGAAACAACGGTAGTTTCGCGATCGCCGCGGGTCATGAGCGGAGCGGCGGTCTTCGAGGGGACGCGCGTACCCGTACAGAGCCTGTTGGATTATCTGGCGGGCGGGCATACGCTCGAAGAATTTCTTGACGACTTTCCGACGGTCACTCGCGAGCAGGCCACGGAGCTCCTGCACGAGCTGAGTCATTCGTTCGGGGCTATCGACTAATGAGGGTACTGCTCGACGAGTGTCTGCCGAAGAAGCTGAAGCTCGTCATCGAAGCCGATCTGGTTCAAACTGTGCCAGAGGCGGGTTGGGCCGGAAAGGAGAACGGTGAGTTGCTTCGGTTGGCGGAGACAAATTTTGATGTTCTGTTGACGAACGATCAGAACATGGAACACCAGCAGCCGATCGGACGTTTCAACCTCGCTTTTATAGTGCTCGTCGCATCAACAAACGACATAGACGATCTTCTACCTCTCGTCCCGGCAATAAATCAAGAACTCAAAACGATCAAGCCGGGAACGATCGAGTACGTCAAATACGTCTAATTAGATGGCCCAACACACACCATCATTCATCGAACGCCTCGCTGAGACGCTTCACCTGATACCGAACCTTCACGGTGCGGATGGGGATGAGCTGCCGCCGATCATGGAGCCGGGGAATCTGACCGACTATCCGCCGCCTGAGAAATGGGACAATTGGGTCGAGTATGAGGCGACGAGCGGGCAGCGGCGTGAGAAGCGGAATTACATGATCGTGCCGACGACCTGCTTTAATTGCGAGGCGGGCTGCGGGCTGTTGAGCTATGTCGACAAGGCGACGATGCGGGTGCGCAAGTTTGAGGGCAATCCGTATCATCCGGGCAGCCGCGGGCGGAATTGTGCAAAAGGGCCGGCGACGATCAATCAGATCAACGACCAGGACCGCATTCTTTATCCGATGCGGCGAAAAGGGGAGCGCGGCGACGGCGATTGGGAACAGGTCTCGTGGGACGAGGCACTCGACGACATTGCGGCAAAGATCCGCACGGCTTTGCAGGAAGACCGCCGCAACGAGGTCGTCTATCACGTCGGACGGCCGGGGCACGAGGGCTTTATGGACCGCATTCTGCAGTCGTGGGGCGTCGACGGACATAATTCACACACCAACATCTGCTCGGCAGGCGCCCGGTTTGGGTATGCGATATGGCAGGGCTACGATCGGCCTTCGCCCGACCACGCGAACGCTCAATTCATACTGCTGATCTCGGCTCACCTCGAGTCGGGTCACTACTTCAACCCGCACGCCCAGCGCATCATCGAGGGCATGATGAACGGCGCCAAGCTCGCCGTCATGGACACGAGATTGTCCAACACCGCCTCGATGGCCGACTATTGGATGGCAACGTATCCGGGCAGTGAGGCAGCGGTCTTGCTTGCGATGGCGTCGGTGATCATTCGTGAACGGTTGTTTAACGAGAAGTTTTTGCGCGATTGGGTAAATTGGCAGGATTCGCTGAGGGAGCTTAATCCTAACATCGATCAGACATTTGAGAATTTCATATCTGAGATTTCAAATTTGTATTCAGAATACACGCCGGAATTTGCCGAAAGCGAAAGCGGTGTTAAGGCCGAGACGATCGTCGAAGTCGCACGCCAGATCGGGCGCGCCAGAACGCGCTTCTCATGCCACAACTGGCGATCTGCAGGCGCCGGCAACCTCGGCGGTTGGGCCGTGGCAAGGTGCATACATTTCCTGAGTGTCCTGGTCGGCGCGGTCGGCACTGAAGGCGGCACATCGCCCTCTGCATGGGGCAAGTTCAAACCGGCGAGCTATGCGACGCCACCGGCACAGAAGTTCTGGAACGGACTTCATTTCCCCGACGAATATCCGCTTGCTCATTACGAGATGAGCTTCCTGCTGCCGCATTTTCTCAAAGAGGGAAGAGGGAAGCTGGCCGCGTATTTCACACGCGTATTCAATCCCGTCTGGACGTATCCCGACGGTTTTAGTTGGATCGAGGCGCTTTCGGACGAGACCAAGATCGAGCTGCACTGTGCTCTCACGCCAACGTGGAACGAAACGGCATATTTCGCCGATTACGTCCTGCCGATGGGCCACGGCAGCGAGCGGCATGACCTGACCTCGTATGAGACACATTCGGGGATGTGGATAAGTTATCGTCAGCCGGTGCTCCGAGAAGCAGCTCGAAGACAGGGATACGAGACGACTTATACATATGAAACGAATCCGGGCGAGGTTTGGGAAGAGGACGAGTTTTGGTTCGAGTTATCATGGCGGATCGACCCTGACGGCGAGCTTGGGATTCGGCAGCACTTTATCTCGCCGTATCGGCCGGGCGAGAAGATCACGATCAACGAGTATTACCAATATATCTTTGAGAACGTGAAGGGCCTGCCCGAGAAGGCCGCCGAGGAAGGCTTATCGCCGCTCGACTATATGCGCAAATACGGAGCGTTCGAGGTCGAGGCCGCGGTTTATGAGAAACATCTCGATCTCACACCCGAAACGCAGTTGGCCGATGCCGAGATCGATGCAGAACGTAGTGAAGTTCGCAAAGGCGACAAGGTCGTAGCGGCGATCGTCGATGGCAAAGCTCGCGTCGGATTTAACACGCCTTCCAAGAAGCAGGAGCTATTCTCCAAGACCACCGTCGATTGGGGCTGGCCTGAGTATGCGTTTCCGACTTATGTAAAGAGTCATATTCACACCGACAATTTCAATGAGAACGAGATGGTGCTTGTGCCGACGTTCCGCCTGCCAACCCTGATCCATACACGCAGCGGCCAGGCAAAATATCTCGCAGAGATATCAAATCGCAATCCGCTCTGGATGCACACATCCGACGGTAAACGGCTGGGTATTAAAACCGGTGATCTGGTGCGCATCTCGACAGACATCGGCTATTTCGTCAATCGCGCTTGGGTGACCGAAGGCATGCGTCCGCAGGTCGTTGCCTGTTCCCATCACATCGGTCGCTGGCGTCGAAAACAAGACGCGAAATCCAACCGTTGGTCAACCAATCAGGTTGCCGTCACCGAAGAGCAGCCGGGCAAATGGAAAATGAAAGTCGTCGAGGGGATCGGGCCATACAAGAGTGATGATCCCGACACGTCGCGCATCTTCTGGACCGACGGCGGCGTGCACCAGAACATAACATTCCCGGTGCATCCTGATCCTGTCTCGGGGATGCACTGCTGGCATCAGAGGGTCACAGTCGAACTCGCACAGCCGGGCGATGAGCACGGCGATGTGTTCGTTGACACGAACAGGTCATTTGAGATCTACAAGGAATGGCTCGCGATGACTCGTCCCGCTCCCGGCCCTAACGGGTTGCGGCGGCCGTTGTGGTTAGGCAGACCGCTAAGGCCGGCGGAAGAGATGTTCTACGTGTCCGACGGCAGCAAAGGCTCAGACGAGTAGGGCCGCTAGCCGTCTTTTCGCAAAAAATCCACTCATTTCACAGATGAATGCTTGCTTTATCCCGGCAGACAGGCTATTCTAGTCAATACGTTGCAGTGATGCAATATTTGTTGCATAACATATGCCGGCCCAACTGACACTCGTAAAAAGCGCCTCTCAATTACAGCAGGAGCAGCGGCATTGGGATGAGATAGAGCTCGACGCGTATGGGCTGGCGGTTGTCCGCGGGGCCATCACCGAGATATCGGGCGGGCCAAGCACGGGCAAAACCAGCATCGCGCTCTCGCTGCTGGCAAAGCTCACCGCCGAGGGCGAGATCTGCGCGGCGGTCGATGCATGCGGCGGATTTGACCCGACAACGGCTGTTTTAGCAGGCGTCGAGCTTGAGAATCTGTTGTGGGTCCGCTGCGGCGGCGATGTCGAAAAAGCCTTTATGGGGGCCGATCATCTGGTGCAGGCTAAAGGTTTCGGGGCGATCTGGCTCAATTTGAACGGCCTGTCAGAACGCACCTTACGCATGGTGCCAAAGACCTATTGGTTCCGCTATCGCACGCGGATCAAAGAAACGCCGACCGTCCTGCTCGTCACCGCCGCCGAACATTTGACCGGCTCGGCGTCACAGCGGTCGTTCACGGCATCAC